>NZ_JBLYZJ010000004.1:0-188875 GCF_048551375.1 Moraxella sp. TY6
GGCGACTTGACGATATTGATAAACTGTTCTTCTATTTTATGTGGATTTGTAGTAGTTTTTGATTTCTTTTACTATATATTGAACAAAGTAGTTCGTGGTGAGCTTGTCGAACTATAACGACCGCTACCCTTCGACAGGCTCAGGGCAAGCGTGTTTATTATGATTTCGGACTCCCTATATATTGAGCTGGATTGAGGCATGATAGAGTTAACTTGGCAAACGTTACTATTACTATTTTTTGTGGCAGGGGTAGCAGGGTTTGTGGATGCAATCGCAGGTGGCGGTGGGTTGTTGACGATTCCTGCAATGTTGATGGCGAATATTCCGCCATTATTTACCTTAGGGACGAATAAGCTACAAGCGACAGCGGGGTCTTTTTCAGCATCACTGACTATGATAAAAAAGGGCTTGATTCACCCAAAGCAGATTTGGCAAGCTGTGGTTGCGTGTTTTGTTGGTGCGATGTTGGGAGCGATTGCGGTGCAGTTGTCACCGCCTGATTTATTAACCAAAGCCATTCCATTTTTGATTGCGATGATTGGTATCTATTATTTGTTTGCTCCCAAAGCAGGAGAGGTGAGCCGTGAACCACGCTTGAGTGAGTCTAAATGGCGGTATGGTGTTGTCCCTGCGATTGGGTTTTATGATGGTTATTTAGGGCCTGGGACAGGGATGTTTTTTGGTTTAGGTGGTGTGGCATTAAAGGGCTATGACCTAATTACTGCTACGGCTAATGCTAAGGTATTGAATTTTACCAGTAATATTGCTTCCTTGGTATTTTTTATATTGGGTGGTAAGGTGCTGTGGTCGGTGGGGATTGCCATGATGGTGGGTCAAGCGATTGGGGCAAGTCTTGGGGCAAATGTGGCGGTCAAAGGTGGGGTGAAGTTTATCCGCCCATTGATTGTGGTGATGTGTTTTGCGATGTTAATTAAATATGTGTTTTTTTCTTAACAATTTGGTTTTGTTGATGGATTAGGCTTTATAATAAATTGATAATCAACACTTTGAGGGCATAACCATGTCAATGGAATTAATTTTTAGCATTTGTTTAGGCATTGGCTTGGCGGCGAGTTCTGGCTTTCGGGTGTTTGTACCATTGTTTGCGTTAAGTTGTGCTTCGTATTTTGGCATTATTCCCTTAACTGATACATGGGCTTGGGCAGGTTCGATGACTGCGTTGGTGATTTTGGGCGTGGCGAGTATTGTTGAGTCGGTGAGCTATCTTGTACCGTATGTGGATAATTTACTCGACACGATTGCAGTGCCTTTGGCAGGGATTGCAGGTACGCTAGTGATGGCTTCAACTTTGACCGATTTAAGCCCTGCGATGACTTGGGCTTTAGCGATTGTGGCTGGCGGTGGTGTGGCAGGAACGATTGCAGGTACGACTGCGACTACTCGAGTGGCTTCTACCGCAACGACTGGCGGTGTGGCAAATCCTGCGATTGCGGTGGCAGAAACAGGTACGGCGATTGGATTGTCGGCATTATCAATTTTTGCACCGATTTTGGCGATGGTAGCAACGGTTGTGGGGTTGATTGGGGTGATTTGGGTGGTGGTGAAAATTAAAAGTCGTCTAAAAAATCAGTCATAATTTTACTAAACAATATTTAGACGTTTTAAACGTCATATTGTGTCGCTTTTTATATTTTTATTCTTGCATTTATCCACATCATTTGGCAAACTGGGAATAAATCAACTTATGTTATTCCTACTATGCTAAACACCAATTCCTACAACGATAATAGCTTCGCCTCATCCGACCTTAAAACCATTCTGCATTCCAAACGTGCCAATATCTACTATCTACAATACTGTAGGATAATGCAAAAAGATGGTCGTGTCCTCTATCTCACAGAAAGTGAGAAAGAAAACCTCTACTACAACATTCCGATTGCCAATACCACTTGTATTTTACTGGGTACAGGGACATCCATCACCCAAGCCGCCATGCGAATGCTCGCCCAAGCAGGGGTATTGGTCGGCTTTTGTGGTGGTGGCGGTACACCCCTGTTCATGGGAACAGAACAAGAAATCGCTGTGGAATGGTTCACGCCACAGTCTGAATACCGCCCAACAGAGTATATCCAAGGCTGGCTGTCATGGTGGTGGGATGATGCCAAACGCTTGACGATGGCAAAAAAATTACAACTGGCTCGCATTGATTTTTTGGAGAGTGTGTGGAAAAAGGACAAGGAGTTTAAGGCGGTCGGCTTTGATAGTCAGTCACCTATTATTGCCAATCTACTCAAAAATTATCGTGAACAAATCCCCAAACAAATCGAGGTCATGCACTTGCTACAACTTGAGGCTCGTATGACCAAAGAACTGTATAAAATCGCCTCGATAAATACCAATAATTCTGGCTTTAGCCGTGAACATGAGGGCATTGATAAAGCAAATAGCTTCTTAAATCATGGCAATTATTTGGCTTATGGACTTGGGGCGACGACCGCTTGGGTGCTTGGTATTCCACATGGATTTGCGGTGATGCACGGTAAAACACGGCGAGGGGCGCTGGTGTTTGATATTGCGGATATCGTGAAAGATGCGATTGTGTTGCCATTGGCGTTTATATGTGCCAGTGAAAATACGACAGAGCAGGAATTTCGTCAGGACTGCCTAAATTATTTTACGACTTATCATGTCCTTGATGTGATGTTTGAAGTGGTGAAAGACATGGCTACTTTTAATGATTGGGGGAAAGATTGGGTTAAGGGCGAAGACAAGGAGTAAGGCGATGTTAGTCACCTTCATTTCACAATGTGAAAAAAAGGCGTTAAACCGTACTCGCCGAATCCTAGATGCGTTTGCCAATCGGATTGGCGATAATGTGTGGCAAACGGCGATTACCGAAGATGGGTTAGATACGGTCAAAAAGTTGCTAAAAGCGTCTGCGACCAAATCAACCGCTGTCAGTTGTCATCGTGTGCGTACTCGGCAACGCACGGAATTGGTGTGGGTGGTGGGTAAAAGGGATAAGTTTAATGAGCAAGGACTGGTGGCGGTGAATCGTACCAAACGCAATATTTTACATAGCGAATGGGAAAATAATTGGCATTTTTTGCAGGGTTTGCAACTCATGGCGACCTTGGCAGGGTTACTGCATGATATTGGCAAGTCAAGCGATGGTTTTCAGTACAAACTTCATCATCGCACCCCTATGGGCGACCCCTATCGGCATGAATGGGTGTCGTTGCAGTTATTGGGCTATCTGCTTACCGACTGTAAAACGGATAAAGCGGTATTTGAACGCTTGCAACATTTGTCGGAATATTTGACCGAAAACCCTTTAGAAAGTTATCTTTTTGATGATAAAAAAATCCAAAAATCCCACATTAATCATTTACCCCCATTAAGCCAATGGTTAGCGTGGCTAGTAGTTACGCATCATCGTTTGCCACCTTTAGACAAATATTACTTTGAAATCTATACAAAACACCCTGAAAAAACGCCTAAAGATTTTTTCACCCTAAATCTAAAAGTTTATTATTCTGAATTAAACGCTTATCAACAATGGGTTAAAAATGCACGTTCATTGGAAGAGATGGATAAAGCCAAACAAGCGACCTTTTGGCAATTTGAAAATTGCGTGGTTTATAGCCCAACATGGCAAAAACAAGTCAAACGCTATGCCAAAAAAGTCACGGAAAATATGTATTTGATGGGGTTATCGGAGTCCGCTCAAAAAACGGCGATTACCGACCCATTTTTATTGCATTTGTCTCGCCTAAGTCTGATGGTGGGCGACCATAATTATTCCAGTCTAAAAAGTGACAGCAAACAAAAAGTACAAGGCGATAAAGATTGGAGAGAAAAACTGATTGCCAATACTGACCGCACCACAGGCAAGACCAATCAAGCCTTGGATGAGCATTTATTGGGTGTGGGGCAGTTTACTGCCCAGTTTTGCCGAGCCTTGCCAATTTTGCATGAACAATTACCCAAGCTCATCGACCATAATCCATTGATAAAAAACACCGCTCATCCCAATTTTGCTTGGCAAAACAAAGCCTTTAAATTGGCATTGTCACAGCATGAAAATAGCGAAACCCACGGATTTTTTGGGGTGAATATGGCATCGACAGGAGGCGTTAAAACCATTGGGAATGCTCGCATTATGTATGCCCTTGCCAATCCGAAAAAAGGAGCAAGACTGACCATTGCGTTAGGTCTGCGTGTGCTGACCTTGCAAACTGGCAAAAGCTTTCGTGACAATCTCTCTTTGACTGATAAAGATTTGACAATTTTGGTCGGTGGACAAGCCCAAAAACAGCTATTTGAAATGAGTGAGCAGGAAAAAGCTGACACTAATAACTTGGCAAACTATGGCTCAGAGTCCGCAGAAAATTTGGTTGATGAGTTGGTTGATGGCGATATTGATGATAATTTGGCAATCTTTGATGAGCTAAAACTCGGCACGGTTATCGCTGATGAAACTGCCAAAAAGCTGATTTTTGCCCCTATTGTGACCTGTACCATTGACCATTTGATGGGTGCTTGTGAAAGCAAACGTGGCGGTAAATATATTGCCCCCATGCTAAGGCTGTTTAGTAGTGATTTGATTTTTGATGAGCCTGATGACTTTGACCAAAGTGACTTACCTGCATTATCACGTTTGGTGCATTTGGCAGGAGTGTTTGGCTCACGAGTGCTATTGTCTTCGGCAACGTTACCGCCCGATATGTTGGCAGGGCTGTATCAAGCGTATTTGGCAGGTAGAAGCATTTATAACGCTCAGTTTGGCTTATCTACGCCCAATGTGGTGTGTGCGTGGTTTGATGAAAATGATTGTATTGCTAAACCAATCAGCCAAGCCGATGACTATATGGCAGAACATGATAAATTTGTCAGTAAACGGGTGAAATTTTTGGCAAGTTTACCTGTTAGGCGTTTTGGCGAAATTATGCCGATAAATGCCAATTATCACCATGAAAAACAGGCTCAGTTTTATGGGGAAATTGCCAAGCGATTTTTTGAGCAAGCCGTACAACTTCACGAGCGTCATCATCTTACCAATGAGCAAGGGCAATCGGTGAGTATCGGCTTAATTCGCCTTGCCAATATCGCCCCACTCATGCAAATCGTGCAAGCCATGCACCAAGCCGATAGCACACAAGGCTTGCAGGATTATCAATTTTATGTTGCTTGCTATCACTCACAGCAAGTGCTTGCGTTACGCAGTCGCCTTGAGCAAAGACTGGATAGCTTGCTAAAACGTGATAGCGACAACCCCACGGCAATTTTGCAACAGGCGGATATCAGCAAAGCTATTAGGCAACATTCGGATAAAACACAACATATTTTTATCGTGCTTGCTACCCCAGTCGCAGAAGTGGGGCGTGACCATGATTATGATTGGGCGATTGTCGAGCCAAGCTCCATGCGGTCAATTATTCAGCTTGCAGGGCGAGTGTGGCGACATCGTGCGGATAAAGTGGCAGATACCCCCAATATCGCTATCATGCAATATAACATCAAGGCATTAAAAAAGCCCAATCATGCGGTGGGCGATGCCATATTCACCCACCCTGGTTTTGAAAGTGAGAAATTTTTACTAACAACCCATGATACCAGCGAACTGATTGCACCAACAGTTTTGCAAAAAATTGATGCCGTGCCACGCATTAGCAAATCTAGCGACCCACTGTCAAATACGTCATTGGCAGATTTGGAGCAAGCAGTCATGGCGGATTTGATGAATAATACCAAGCCCAATGTGGTCAATAGCTATTGGCAAAATTCACAAACCTCTAACCGTAGTCATGTGTTGCTTAGTTGTCTGACCCCATTTCGGGCAGGTGAAAAGCAATTGGACTATGTCATTCGCCCCCACTATGACGACCCACAGCAATTAGAGGTTTATCTTGCTGATGATGTGAAAGAAAAGGGCTTTCGTGAGGCAGGTATGCAAAATGCCATGATAACGCCCAGGCAGATTGATACGTCAAATCCACAGGTTACGCCTTGGCTGACATCATGCCTTGGTGATGAGTTGGCAGTTTTGCAAAGCTATTATCCGCAGTATTCACGCAATACCTTGGTGTTGTGGTTTTGTGGGATGACCTTGCCCGAACGCAAGCAAAGTACGACTTGGTACTTTGACGAGCGATTCGGGTGTTGGCAAAAAGACTAAATCACCTATGCGGTGAGGAAAAAGATAAACTTATTTGTTTATCATAGTTTGCTAAGTCATCTATGTGATGAAAACTGCATTATAAATGATGTAGTGAAAATCAAGAAATTATTTTTTTTATTTATTTATAATAGTGGTTGTATTAAAACTAATTTGATGCTTTAATGTGGATATCACGATAAATCATGAGGCATATATGTATAGTTTAAATATTCAAACTGACAATTCGATGATTAAAGAACTATGTGAGCAATATTGGTTGTTAGATGGTAATCACAAGTTTGTTTATAAAATTGGTGAACTTGCTGATAACTTTCAAATGAAAGCTTATGAAATATCAAAAGTGGTTAAGGAGCATAGTGTTTTGCAATCTACTAATATTTTGTGTAGAACTTGTCAAACACCCTTTCTATTTCATACAAGAACGGATTTACAGCAAAAAAATATTCATGATTGGCAATGTACTGAGTGCAGACAAGTAGAACAAGAATCCGAACGCCAACAGCAATTTAAGTTAGAGCAACAAATAAGTCAAGAAAAGATAGCTATGCTTGATGAAAACTACGAGCAAGCGATACAACACCCTTTTGATGTAGAAAAGCTATCCATTAAAGAGATGATTTATCTGTTAGCACTGCTGAGATTTTCTGCTGATGAAAACTTGCAATTTATTCATTCAATTGATGAAATTCAAAGTGCTGTTAAACACTTATCAATAAAACCAAAGGGTATAGTCACTTACCTATATAAGCATAATATCATTGTGATTTCACCAGCATCAGATTTGAAAAATATCATCGTTGAGGGCGATAACTTTAAATACTATCCTTTAAAGGTAGAGTGGTTACTTACCAACCATCAAATCATGCCAATGTGGGATACAATAAGTTGTCTTGAAAAACGTCTAAAGGATAAAGGGTTTATCAAAGAAAATTTAGAAAACTTAATAGAAATGTCCTTAGAAATCGCTTTACAAGAATGTATATCTTATTTGGAATATCAAGTTGATGTATATAATTTACACTTTCAGGTTGGCGATAAGACAGTAAGGATTTTAAAGGATGAACTTACACGCCATCCTGTTTCACAGGTATATTCTTTTATATTAAAAGCCGTCAAAAATGCAATCTTGTATTACTCTAAAGGACTAGTTTCCAAAAAACAGGCAGCTAATATTATCCCTAATAATATACAAAAGGCAGCTGAGGATGATAGAGCGAATGGTTGGCATACTAGATATAATCGTATCAAAGATATTCCACAATCAATCTTGAGTAAGACTTTATATGATTCTGTATTACAACAAGATGATGGTGGGTTTCATTATACTTATCATGAATGTGTGAGTAATTTTCTAACGAAATCAAATGTTGAAATGGAAGAAATCGTATGATAGACAATATTACCCCTGACCAAATCCGCCAAACCATAGACGATTTTTTGGCATTTCAATTTCAAAAAAAAGGCGAAAAGGAACTCAAAGCCCTTGATAAAGCCACGGAACAAGGCGATAGCCAAGCCATCAGCGATTTACAGGCACAACTTGCCCCACTCAAAGAGAAATATCAAAAAGCTAACTGGCTTGCCGATGCCGTGCGTATGGCAGGACAGCTCAAGTTTGGCACACATATCTCCAAGGGCATTCACCCCGATGCCAAAGGCGATAACATCCGCTTTGACCCTGTGCATGATGTGCCGTTTGTCGGTTCGCACAGCTTGAAAAGTAGTTTACTTGATGCCAATGGCAATGCGGCAGCGTTACCGTTGGCAGGTTTTTTTGATTGGTGGGTGGATGAAACGAATGGCATCAAAATGCGAGATGTGATTTTGGCAAATCATCCTGCTTTGAGAGGTGCGTTTGCCGATGATGAAACCTTATCGGAAAGCTACAGCCAAGCGTTTTTTGACAGTTTAAGCAGTCAAATCAGCACAGGTAACACCCACGAACGCAATAAACAACTGCTTTGGGCTGTGGCAAATGACGATTATCACACCATTATTCCATTACAACCATCCGTATTAACCCATGAGTTTTTTCAAAAAATCAATGGGTTACGCTATTCTGATGCTAATAAACAAGCTCGTGATAACCGTGCCAAAAAGACCGCTGAACAATTTCCCTATATCAGTATCAAAGACTTGGCAACGGTACAACTGGGCGGTACAAAACCACAGAACGTGTCGCAATTGGTGAGCAAACAAAGCGGTCGCCATTATCTTTTACCATCAATCCCCCCTACTTTTGCAGGAGCGAAAGATTTAAGCATTGCAAAATCTTCCCACAGTTTATTTGATGTACGCTCACTCAATTTCTTGCTCAAAGACTCGCTCGACAGTTTATTTGACAATATCAACATCAAGCATAACACCGTGCATATCCGTGACGGTCGCAAAGCGATTATCGACTTTATTTTATATAAAATCATTCAAATTGCGATAAGTATTCAAACAACACGCCCAGCAGGTTGGTCAAAAGATTATGCGTTAAACATGGCTCAAAAATATTGGCTTGACCCCAAGCGTGGTGAATTAGACGGTGAAGAAAATTTTCAAACTGAACGTGATAAAGGTGACTGGAAAAAGGACTTAGAACGTCAATTTGCCGACTGGTTGCAAAGCGTATTAAGACAAAAATTTAAAGCCATCGCCCAAGATTTTTCGGATGCTGAATACCGTGAGTGGACACGAGAAATGCAAGATGCCATCAAACAAAGCGAACGTGTAGGACAAGGAGCATTCCGATGAGTTATATATATCCAGAACGCATATTAATCGGCTATTTGCTATTAGAAAATATGACGGTTATCAATGCCAATGCCATTTCTAGCCCATTGACCTATGGCTTTCCTGCTGTGACTGGCTTTACTGGGGCAGTTCATGCCCTTAGCCGTAAAGTTGGGGCGATTGAGGGGCTTGATGAATTTGCTTTAGACGGGGTGCTGATTGCTTGTCAAGATTGCCAAGTACAAGCGTATCGTGAAAGCCCTTTTAAAGATTTTACCTTTATCCAAACTCGCAATCCGATTTTAAAATCGGGCAAAACCGCTTCGATTGTCGAAGAAGGGCGTTGTCATCTAAAGGTATCGCTATTGATTGGGGTGTATCGTGAAAGCCGTTTTGGTTTGGACGAAGCGGTCATTTCACAACTGTGTGATACCGTCAAACAACTGGCACAGCAACAACGTTGGGCTGGCGGTAGTGTCACTCGCTTACGTCAAGTCAGCTTTATCAAAACCGATGATTTAGACAGCTCAAAAACCAAACTTTATCCTGCGTTTGTACTAATGGACGCTTATCAAGATTTATTGGACATTACCGATGAATTAACAACCGCCAATCCCAAGGCAACCCTGCTGGATGCCTTGATTGAAACCGCCACTTTGCACCATATTCCAAATACTAATAATAGCGAAACGCATTGGCAAAACACATCTGTCAAATCGGGGCGTGGTTGGCTTGTGCCGATGCCGATTGGCTTTCAAGGGATTTCACCGATATTTGCCAAAGGTGAGATGGCAAATAGCCGTAACCCAGAATACCCCAGTCAATATGTCGAAAGTCTATACAGTCTAGGAAAATGGCAATTTCCCAATAGTATCAACGATTTATCCAAAGCCTTATGGTATCAGCGTTATGATGCCGAACAATCTTTATACCTAGTCACTCAACAATCTCAAATTGCCGATTAAAGGAGAATTATCATGGCAAAAACTGCTCTAAAAACCGCTTCTGTCCTTGCTTTTGAACGTAATCTTGATATTTCTGATGCGTTTTTTTGGCAAATGGATAGCCAAAACACCGATAAACAAACCGCTAATGAAAAAACGATTGTCACCGTACAAGAAAAATCGGTGCGTGGCACAATCAGTAACCGCCTAAAAAATGCCATTATCAACGACCCTGCCAAACTCGATGCCGAAACCGAAAAAGCCAACTTACAACGTGTCGATGCCAGTAGCCTTGACGAAGATAGAGATACTTTGGTGGTGAATTTTAGCTGTAAAGTCTTGCCATTTGACGGTAAGCCAAACGTCTGTAATGACCAAGATTATCAAAAGAAACTGTTGGAAGTCGTAAAAGGTTATAAAGCCACTCATGGCATGAGCGAACTTGCCAAGCGGTATGCGGTGAATATCGCCAATGCTCGCTTTTTATGGCGTAACCGTGTTGGGGCGGAATCGGTAAGCGTAACGGTAAAACATGGTCAAAACAGTGTGACTTTTAACAATGCTCGTGAGTTGTCATTGCGTGATTTTAACCAAAACAGTGCCGAATTGACACAGCTTGCTAAGTGGATTGAGGCAGGGTTAAATGGTGATGAGTTTGTGATTTTATATGTCGAAAGCAAAGCTATCGTTGGCTATGGACAAGAAGTCTATCCGTCACAAGAATTGATTTTGGATACAGGTAGTAAAAAAAGCAAAGTGCTATACCGTGTTGGCGATGTCAGCAAAAACCACGCAGGGATGCACTCACAAAAAGTCAGCAATGCCATTCGTACCATTGACGACTGGTATCCTGATGCCGAGTTTCCGATTGCGGTTGAACCGTATGGGGCAGTCACCACGCTTGGTACAGCATTTCGCCAACCCAAGCAAAAGCAAGATTTTTACAGCTTGTTTGACGGTTGGGTGTTAAAAGACGAAGTGCCAACGCCAGAGCAACAACATTATGTCATGGCGGTGCTGATTCGTGGCGGTGTGTTTGGTGAAAGTGGCAAAGAATCATAAGGAGGCATGATGAAATTCTATCAAGAACTGACCATTATCCCCGAGCCTGAAATTCCGCCTTATGTCATGTGGTCAAAGATTTTTACCCAGTTGCATATTGCCTTTGCGGATGTCAAAAATAACCACGGTATTGACACGATTGGGGTAAGTTTCCCCAATTATCAATTTACCGAAAAACAGGGCAAAACCTTTGCCACGTTGGGCTATAAATTGCGGATTTTCGCCCCAACTGAGCAAGAACTTCAAACGCTGAATTTGGATAAATGGCTAGAGCGTCTGACTGATTATGTGCACATCAAACGCATTCAAGCCGTGCCAAAACCGCATGGGTTTGTGGTGGTAAAACGTTACCGCTATAAAGATTTTGACAAAAAAGTCGCTGAATTCGCGGAATTTAAAGGCATTAGCCAAGAGGACGCATTAACCCACTGCCGTGAGCATAAACGCCCGATTAAGCATTATCCTTTTATCAGCTTAAAGAGCGAAACCAACCAATCGGATTATAAGCTGTCGATTGTACAGGAAAGTGCCAATAGCGAAAAAGTGGGCAGTTTTAACACCTATGGCATTAATAATCAGTCAAAGGATGTCACTGTTCCGCATTGGTAATTGTGTTTTATCAAAAGTTTTTAACCAAAGCCTTTTTAACCAAAAATAGGGGTGAATAACCCTTATTTTTCACTCTATAAAAACTTGCATAAATATCAATAAGTTATAGTAAGACTAAAAATGGAGGGTAAAAAAGGGTTTTTTACTCTCTAGCCCTTGCTATAACTGATTTTTTTAGGATAAAATTCCTATTCACCACCGCATAGGTGGCTTAGAAAACGTAAACGGCGACCATACTGATTTTAGTGATATTCACCACCGCATAGGTGGCTTAGAAAAAAGAGGGAGGTTTTGAAGACTTTTTTATGCTATTCACCACCGCATAGGTGGCTTAGAAATAAAGCCAAGCGTAAATCACTTGGCTGGCTACATTCACCACCGCATAGGTGGCTTAGAAATATGAAAACACTCAAGCTACGCATACGAGATAATTCACCACCGCATAGGTGGCTTAGAAAGTCCACAATTGGCACAACATAGGCGACCAGATATTCACCACCGCATAGGTGGCTTAGAAAATGAAGATGAAGCAAATTCACGCAAAACCTTTATTCACCACCGCATAGGTGGCTTAGAAAGTAAGAAAGAATATCCGTCCATCAAAGGGCAGATTCACCACCGCATAGGTGGCTTAGAAACAACAACCCTAAAGCCAAGCGTAAATCACTTGGATTCACCACCGCATAGGTGGCTTAGAAATTGTTTTGTTGTTCGGCTAAATCAGCCTTGTAATTCACCACCGCATAGGTGGCTTAGAAATGAAACGGTTAGCCAACCTGTGATTGAGCAAAATTCACCACCGCATAGGTGGCTTAGAAAAACCCAATTCAACCAATTTTTACAAAAGCACAATTCACCACCGCATAGGTGGCTTAGAAATGTAAATTTAATATCTTGAGTAATCATGCGTTATTCACCACCGCATAGGTGGCTTAGAAAAATGGCTGTGCCTGTTATCATAAGGGCGTTTTATTCACCACCGCATAGGTGGCTTAGAAATAATCCGAAGCCACCGACAGGCACGGATGGCTATTCACCACCGCATAGGTGGCTTAGAAATGCTTGAAACAATCTATCGCTTGCCATTTCGGATTCACCACCGCATAGGTGGCTTAGAAATTTTAAAAGTAGTTGAAAAACCCTGTTGCTTGATTCACCACCGCATAGGTGGCTTAGAAAACACGAGCAACAGCCGAATTTTGAAATGCCGAATTCACCACCGCATAGGTGGCTTAGAAAATTTGGGAATATATCCATAAGGGTATCAACTCATTCACCACCGCATAGGTGGCTTAGAAATGGCAAGTCTTATATTACAGATGAGGAGCTTGATTCACCACCGCATAGGTGGCTTAGAAATCACAAATTAAAAATAGGGTAAAAGCTACCCCATTCACCACCGCATAGGTGGCTTAGAAAAATGCACGATACCGTAATAATCCATGTTCCCTATTCACCACCGCATAGGTGGCTTAGAAATCCGCAATGCCTAACGCACTATTTAAAGATTCAATTCACCACCGCATAGGTGGCTTAGAAATTAATTCACCATTGCGACACGCATAAATCAGAATTCACCACCGCATAGGTGGCTTAGAAACGGATAATGCTAGAGGTAAGCTCCATTAGGTTATTCACCACCGCATAGGTGGCTTAGAAATGTATGGTCGCAAACGCTTAACGATATCTTTAATTCACCACCGCATAGGTGGCTTAGAAAACATTTTGCCAGTCGTCCGCATTTGACGACTCATTCACCACCGCATAGGTGGCTTAGAAAACCTAGAACGCCCCTATGGGGCAAAATTAGCCATTCACCACCGCATAGGTGGCTTAGAAATCAAAGAAGGCAGAGGCTTGTCAATCGACAAAATTCACCACCGCATAGGTGGCTTAGAAACAAAAAAGCCGACATATCAATATCCACCAAAGATTCACCACCGCATAGGTGGCTTAGAAAAGTTTGTCACCCTGCACCGCTTGCCAGTATAGATTCACCACCGCATAGGTGGCTTAGAAAAATAAAAATAGCAACGCCAGCTTCAGCACCAAATTCACCACCGCATAGGTGGCTTAGAAATGCCGCTGCAATGTGGTTGTATTCGAGCCTTAATTCACCACCGCATAGGTGGCTTAGAAAAGAACAGTTAGACGGAGGGAGTCAGCCAATACATTCACCACCGCATAGGTGGCTTAGAAAAAAAACACCGCTAACGAAGTGCAAAACTTTGGATTCACCACCGCATAGGTGGCTTAGAAATCAAAAGGATTATATCATGTCTTATCAAAGCGATTCACCACCGCATAGGTGGCTTAGAAATGCTTCATCACAAGTGGCAAATACAAAGGCTGATTCACCACCGCATAGGTGGCTTAGAAACACCAAACTCACAAGGTTTGATATGCTCGGCAATTCACCACCGCATAGGTGGCTTAGAAAAATAAAAATAGCAACGCCAGCTTCAGCACCAAATTCACCACCGCATAGGTGGCTTAGAAACAATAAAGCCATCAATTACATTTTCAGGAACGATTCACCACCGCATAGGTGGCTTAGAAAGCTCAACAATTTAGGGGGTTGTCTGGTCCTGAATTCACCACCGCATAGGTGGCTTAGAAATATGGTAAGAACCCACAAGGCTTGCAAAAGATATTCACCACCGCATAGGTGGCTTAGAAAAATCTGCCCTTGAATGCCCTGATTTTATTTTTATTCACCACCGCATAGGTGGCTTAGAAATGTGTCGCTATCGGCAAAGAAAATGCTATTTTATTCACCACCGCATAGGTGGCTTAGAAATGTTTCACCGCTGGCGATATTTGCACTACCGCATTCACCACCGCATAGGTGGCTTAGAAATTGATGAAATCCTGCGTATCAAAGAGGCGGTAATTCACCACCGCATAGGTGGCTTAGAAAAAAACTTGTCCTGCTGGTCAAAAGTTAGTTGGTATTCACCACCGCATAGGTGGCTTAGAAAAATCACCGCCTGCACCACTGCCACCAGTCCAAATTCACCACCGCATAGGTGGCTTAGAAACCGTGTATCATTTCAACACACGGGGCATTATTATTCACCACCGCATAGGTGGCTTAGAAAAATCTATCTTCTTTTTGTTGTTGTTGCCTGCTATTCACCACCGCATAGGTGGCTTAGAAAAGTCCGTGTGAGCGAAGCCATTCACGCACATAATTCACCACCGCATAGGTGGCTTAGAAAGTAGCGAGGACACGCTGTCACACACGACCATGATTCACCACCGCATAGGTGGCTTAGAAACAACGTGATTGAGCGTATTGAGCGGTTTTGTCATTCACCACCGCATAGGTGGCTTAGAAAGTCAAGGCTTACTTCATGTTCACGGTGTTGAGATTCACCACCGCATAGGTGGCTTAGAAAACAGTGTGGGCAGTTGATATAGGCTGTTGTTGTATTCACCACCGCATAGGTGGCTTAGAAAACTTTGAAAGCCTGCCATCGTCTTATGATGGTATTCACCACCGCATAGGTGGCTTAGAAAACCAAGTTGTGGTTTTTGGTTTTGGCGATTCTATTCACCACCGCATAGGTGGCTTAGAAATTTTTGTACTAACCAACTGGCGTAAGTATGTCATTCACCACCGCATAGGTGGCTTAGAAATGCTAAATCTTATGCAAAGTCATTACAAAATGATTCACCACCGCATAGGTGGCTTAGAAACCTATGACGATGTTTTGATAATGCCTTGGCTAATTCACCACCGCATAGGTGGCTTAGAAATGTTTAGAGATTTGCACGAATCAGCAAAACAAATTCACCACCGCATAGGTGGCTTAGAAAGTCACAATGGTTAATAGAAATATAACCAAAAAATTCACCACCGCATAGGTGGCTTAGAAAAAAGCCAAAGTCAAGGTAATTGGGTGTTTATGAATTCACCACCGCATAGGTGGCTTAGAAATATAAAGTATTATCCGAAATCTTTGATAAAATATTCACCACCGCATAGGTGGCTTAGAAAAGTACGGTTGCAGGGACTGCCACAAATGTTGTATTCACCACCGCATAGGTGGCTTAGAAAAATACCCAGTTTTGTACTTTGAAGGGTGAATTATTCACCACCGCATAGGTGGCTTAGAAAGTTTATCGTATTTATCCGAAAATGGATGGTCAATTCACCACCGCATAGGTGGCTTAGAAAAACTGTGCCAAATAATTACTACGGCTCTTATAATTCACCACCGCATAGGTGGCTTAGAAACAACCGTGGATGAAGTCATTGAGCAATGCGAAATTCACCGCCACATAGGCGGCTTAGAAATGTAGTTTTTTCCGTCCTTTAACTGGGTGTTTATTCACCGCCACATAGGCGGCTTAGAAAAGATGTGAATAGTGCGATTTTGCTGTCATGGGATTCACCGCCACATAGGCGGCTTAGAAATCATCATCTGAATAAAACTTGCCAAATCCACAATTCACCGCCACATAGGCGGCTTAGAAAATATAAATCACCGCTATATTTTTTACCATGTAATTCACCGCCACATAGGCGGCTTAGAAATTTGGGCGTAAGCATTACGCCCCTACAAAGACATTCACCGCCACATAGGCGGCTTAGAAATGAAACTGGATTGATTGGTGTGCCGTCTGTTGATTCACCGCCACATAGGCGGCTTAGAAATTGTGTCATACAAACACCTCAAGTAAATTTTAATTCACCGCCACATAGGCGGCTTAGAAAACAGCAACAAGACCCTGCGATTGACCTAAACGATTCACCGCCACATAGGCGGCTTAGAAATGTTTTATCTGATTTAGCAAGCTCACTGGTCAAATTCACCACCGCATAGGTGGCTTAGAAATAACAAATTTGCATTATCCATTTTTGCACCTTATTCACCACCGCATAGGTGGCTTAGAAAACTTCGTCATGTATGCTCATCGTGTTTTCTCTATTCACCACCGCATAGGTGGCTTAGAAATCTATAAAGTCCGAGGCGACTACGCCACCATTATTCACCACCGCATAGGTGGCTTAGAAACTGTGCTGATACGCTCTTGGGGAGCATTTGGAATTCACCACCGCATAGGTGGCTTAGAAAGTCAAGTGCTGGATTTTTTTAAGACCTACTGAATTCACCACCGCATAGGTGGCTTAGAAAAAACTCACGCTTGACGGTGGACGGCTTAACTTATTCACCACCGCATAGGTGGCTTAGAAATTATTTTTATTGTCGCCTGTTTTGCTTTTAGTATTCACCACCGCATAGGTGGCTTAGAAATCAATCACTTTTATCAAGTTGCAAAACTCAACATTCACCACCGCATAGGTGGCTTAGAAAAATTTGCAGTATCCATAGCTTTCTTAGCCATAATTCACCACCGCATAGGTGGCTTAGAAAAGTTGGGATAAAACTGTTGCTGGCGGTTGGAAATTCACCACCGCATAGGTGGCTTAGAAATGCTAGTACGCCTAAGCCCACGACTGAACCAAATTCACCACCGCATAGGTGGCTTAGAAATGACTCACAGGCTACGGCATGAAATAAGGATGATTCACCACCGCATAGGTGGCTTAGAAAGCAAATTTTTACACTGTTTTTGCTGATAACTGATTCACCACCGCATAGGTGGCTTAGAAAGCCAAATTTTAGACTTTTATATTTGGCAGACTATTCACCACCGCATAGGTGGCTTAGAAACCGTCACTTGTGATTTATCCCAAACCCAGTCAATTCACCACCGCATAGGTGGCTTAGAAAATACAGCAAAATATTGGGTTTATCCATGTCAAATTCACCACCGCATAGGTGGCTTAGAAAAAAAATAGTCGTGGTGACGTACTGTATGAAAAATTCACCACCGCATAGGTGGCTTAGAAATTAGCGTCCGCTCCCACCAATGTGACTCCAGAATTCACCACCGCATAGGTGGCTTAGAAAGCCTAGCTATTCCCATCTTTGCCACCTACTCAATTCACCACCGCATAGGTGGCTTAGAAATGTAGGGCAGGATATCGTCCTGTCTGCTCAACATTCACCACCGCATAGGTGGCTTAGAAAGTTAAGCGTACCAACTTGGTTAGGCACGGTCAATTCACCACCGCATAGGTGGCTTAGAAAAGTAAGAATTTATGCAATCCGAAAAAACCACGATTCACCACCGCATAGGTGGCTTAGAAAAATGCGTTTTTGGAGGGCGTTAGTGGCAGTATATTCACCAGCTCACAGGTGGCTTAGAAATAATATTGGTAAAATAGCTTTCGGTGGGTTGCTTATCAAGCATATAGGGGATTTTAAACATCATAATAATCTAAATAACAACAGCCTAATTTTTAAGCTATCAATCTAAATTTTAATGATAATAATTACTATTAATGTTATTATTTGCTATTTTTAAAATCTATTTAAAATTAGCCAAATTATGCTTACTATCCAATCACTTACCGTCACTCGCCAACATAAAAACCTACTGCAAAACATCAATGCAACCCTAGAAAAAGGCAAAATCTACGCCCTTATCGGGCATAACGGCTCGGGCAAATCCACGCTGATGAAGGCACTCGCAGGCGAAACCACGCCCACCAGTGGTAAGATTGTATTAGATAATTTTGCTGAACAATCGACCTTTGATTTACCGCCAAAAACCCTTGCCCAACACATCGCCCATTTACCACAAAAACTGCCTGATGCCAGTCATTTTACCGTGGTTGAGTTGGTCATGCTAGGGCGATATCCTTACCAAAAATGGCTACAAAAACCCACCACCCAAGACCATGCGATGGTGCAGGAAGCGATGGCGATGACCCAAGTCACCCAGTTTGCCGAGCAGTCGGTAGCAACGCTGTCTGGGGGCGAGCGAGCAAGGGCGTGGCTTGCGTTGTGTATCGCTCAAGATACGCCTTATCTATTGCTAGATGAGCCACTTGCACCCCTAGATATCGTGTATCAAGTCGAAGTGCTACGTTTAATCAATGACTTGGCAAAACAAAAAAACAAAGCCATCGTGATGATTATTCACGATATCAACCTTGCTTCGCAGTTTTGTGATGAATTTATTGCCCTAAAAAATGGCGAGCTTTGTCATATTGGGGATGTCGCTAGCACCATGCAACCACAAGTATTGGAGCGGATTTTTGGCATCAATTTGCATTTGTTAGAGCATCCTAGCACGGGCAAAAAAGTGGCGGTGGTGTGATGAAAGCCTTGTCCTTATTTATGCCTGCCCTATTAGTCGCCTTAACTGCTTGTCAGCCACAGCAGACACAACAACAGCAACCGACACAAACCCAACAGCCGACTCAGCCAAACGTATCAGCTAATGCACCGCATCAAGCCGTTAAAGTGGTGACGCCTGATTGGGCGATTGCTTCCACGCTGACGGCAATGGGCTATCCACCGTTGGCAGTGGGCGATGTGAAGACTTACCCAGAGTGGGTGGGGAAACCCGAGTTGCCGAGTCAAGTTATTGATTTGGGTGAGCGATTTGCCCCTAATCCAGAACGCTTGGCACAGCTCAAACCTGATGTGATTATTGATAATGACTTCTACGCCCATCTACGTCCGCTATATGGCGACACACCGCATACGGCGATTAGTTTTGTGCCAAAAGGTGAGGTTGCCACTTGGCAGGATTATGCCAAACCCACGCAACAGCTGGGCGATGTCATTCATCAACCGCAACAAGCCGAGCAGTTTTTGACCCAATCTAAACAACGTCTTGGCGAGCTGGGTAAAGCATTTAAGCAAAAACACCCAAATATCAAAAACATCGCTATCGTGCAGTTTGCGGATGCCAATAATCTACGCATTTATACCAATAATAGTTTGTTTAAACCCACCTTTGATATCATGGGGCTAAATTTGATTACCCTTGAAAATCAACTGGGTAAAGGCAATCTGTGGGGGTTTTTACCCATTACTTTGGGCGATTTGGCAAAGTTAGACAATTCGCAACAAGATACCTGTATTGCGGTGGTTGAGCCGTTTAGCCCCATGCTTCGTCAGCAGTTAACCGACAATTTGCTGTGGCAACGCTTGGGCTATGGTCGCACCCAATGTATGACCGTATTGCCACCGATTTGGCTGTATGGGGGTGTGTCATCTATGTTGACCTTTGGCGAACGGCTAAATAAGGCAGAGTTTCAAGGAGGCATTGCCAATGTTAAATAAGCTTGCTGTTAAAAAAACGGTTGCAAATGCTGTTTCTGCTCTTTCACTAACGGCTGAACAGCCCATGCCAAACAAATTAACCTTTGTGAAAAATCCTGCCGTTTTTTGCTTGCTGTTGTTGGTTGGTTTAGCACTATTCACCGCTAGTTTGGTGGTGCAAAAAACTTGGCAATATCCGTTTGCCAGCTTATTTTCCCCATCACAATCACTGGACTTGACCCAAATGGTCGCCCAGTTGCAGATTATACCGACCATGTTGGTGGCGATTTTGGCAGGGGGCTTGTTGGGTGTGGTCAGCGTACTGTTACAGCAATTGGTCAAAAATACTTTGGCTTCGGATACCACGCTTGCGGTCGGTACTGGGGCGGAGTTGGCATTGTTGTTGGTGACGCTGTTTATTCCAAGTTTTGGTTTGTATGGCAGTTTTTCGGTGGCATTTATTGGTTCATTGATGAGCATGGGGTTGGTGTTTGCCATTTCTGCCAATAGTCGTATGAATCCTGTGGTGCTGATTTTAAGTGGCTTGGTAGTGAATATTTTGCTTGCATCCCTGTCTGCATTATTGCTGGTGTTTTTTTCTGAAACGGCGATGGGCGTGATGGTGTGGAGTAGTGGCAATCTTACCCAGTCGAGTTGGCAAACAAGCCAGTTTTTATTGGCGGTCAGTGTGGTGTTGCCGTTGGTGTTGGTGTTATTGCTCAAGCCTTTGACCTTGATGAGCCTTGATGACCGTCAAGCCAAAAGCCTTGGCGTGCCTGTCACAGCGGTACGCTTGATGGTGGTGGCAATCGTGGCAGTGGTGACTGCCAGTGTGGTCAGCCGTGTTGGGATGTTAAGCTTTGTTGGGTTGGCTTCGGCAAGTATGGTCAATGTCTTGGCGATACGCCATGTCGGATGGCGACTGTTGGCAGGGTTTGGCTTTGGGGCGATGTTGTTATGGCTGACGCATAATTTGGTTAGCTTGTTAATGGTATGGCTTGCACCCACGCCCTTAAATTTACCAGTGGGGGCGTTTACAGGCATCTTAGGGGCAGGTTTGATTATTTGGTTGGTGCTTCGCCAAAGCAAACAGCATATCGCCCATGATGAGTCGGCAAATTTTTTAACCGTAAAAGCCAAAGAAAAAACCCTGTCGTTTTGGCTCGGTATGGTGGCAGTGTTGGGGGTGGTCGCTGGTGTCGCCTTGTGTGTCGCTCCCAATGCCCTTGGTGCGTCGTGGCAGTTGACATGGCAAGCAGACATAGGCGTGATTGAGCAATTTCGCTTACCTCGTACCCTATCGGCAATGGCGACAGGTGTGATGCTTGCCACCGCAGGTGTGTTGTTGCAAAGCCTCACTCGCAACCCTATGGCAAGCCCAGAGGTGATGGGAATTAGCTCTGGGAGTGCATTAGGCGTGGTGTTGGCATTTGTGTCTATGCCTGTTTTATTAAAAGTCTTTGGTTTAGAAACTGGCTCAAATGCCGAAATGGGTTTGTTACTACTGGCAGGTTTGGTAGGGGCAGGATTGGTGCTTGGGTTGATTTTGTGGTTGGCTCGCAAGCTATCACCCTCGTATCTATTGTTGGTTGGGGTAGCGATTTCGGCATTGATGACAGGGGTTTTGACCCTAATCAAGGTGTCGGGCGACCCTAGATTACAAGCCATGCTCAGTTGGTTATCTGGCACGACTTATCATGCCAATCCAAGCTCGGCATGGTGGTTGGTGAGTGTGGCTGTGGTGTTGTTTTTGGTGAGTTTTTTGACCCTAAAACCGCTTCGAGTGATGAGCCTAAACGACAGCATCGCTCGCAGTTTGGGTGTGTCGATTAAACGCACCGAAATTGGCATCTTAACCCTTGTCGCTTTGCTGAGTACCGCTTCTACGCTTGCGGTTGGACCATTGAGCTTTATTGGCTTGATGATGCCCCATTTGGCGATGACACTTGGGGCGGTGCGATTGCCTCAGCAGTTGGCATTGTCCGCCCTACTGGGGGCAGGACTGATGATGGTGGCGGATTGGCTCGGTCGCTATGCGATGTTTCCGTATGAAATCCCTGCAGGGGCGATTGTGTCTGTGATTGGTGGCGGGTATTTTTTATGGTTGATGAAAGGGGTGAAAGCATAAACTTTAGTTTGGCTAAACAACCACACATTTAAAAGTTGTAAATATTAATAATAATTGTTATCATTCGTAACATATTTATCGTTTTACTTGTGGTTTATTTCTGTTAAGCAATGAAACAAAATTAAATACCAATACTTATGACCCCACCCCAACCCTCCCCTTAACAGAGGAGGGAGCGGTTCTCCCCCTGAAAAGGGGGAGTTAGAGGGGGTTGATTAAATTTTAATTTAAAATTTTCAGTTACTTATAGGGTTTGATTATTATGCGTTTATCTGTGTTATCTTCTGCCGTACGATATTCTTTAGCCATCAGTGGTCTTGGGTTGTTTTCTAGCCATGTTTTTGCCAACACTGAGCCGATGCCCGAAGCAACGCTCGATGAAATCGTAGTCACTGCCAGTGCGGATGCCTCAAAAACAGGCTTGTCTTCTGCCTATCAAGGCGGTCAAGTGGCGACTGGTAGCCGAGTGGGGATTTTGGGTAATCAATCGACCATGGAAACACCATTTGCGACCACGGCTTATACCAATGATTACCTCAAAGATAAACAAACCACCACGCTGGGCGATGCCCTAAAACGTGATAGTGGCGTGCGTGTGGCTCGTGGTTTTGGCAATTTCCAAGATACTTATTTTATGCGTGGCTTCATCACCTACGCTGACCAAACCATGTTCAATGGCTTGTATGGGATTTTACCTCGTCAGCAGATTGCGACACCGCTATTTGAGCGAGTAGAAGTATTGCGTGGGGCATCAGCGATGGCAAATGGGGCAACGCCTGGGGGTGGCAATGTTGGCGGTACGGTGAGCCTATTGCCAAAACGTGCAGGTAACGAACCCCTCAATGAAGTCACTGTCAGCTATGGGGCAGGCAATCGTGGACAAATCGCCACCGATATCGCTCGCCGTTTTGGTGAAGATGATGCCTTTGGCGTGCGTGTCAATGCCTTGTATGGTGGTGACAAAACCGCAGTGGATGATGAAGCGTCAAGTTTGGGCATGGCATCGGTTGGTGTAGATTATCGTCAAGACAATCTGCGTGTGTCTAGTGATTTGGGCTATCAAAATAACGAGCTTGACCGCCCTCGCCCAAGCGTGACGTTAGCAGGGACAACCACCGTACCCAAAGCCCCAAATGGCGATAAAAACTGGGCACAGCCGTGGACTTTCTCGAATGAAAAAGACGTGTTTGGCACATTGCGAGCTGAATATGATGTGAAGCCAAATCTCACCACTTATATGGCGTATGGCTTTAGAAATGGTAAAGAATCCAACGCCACGGCAAACCTCACCGTCAATCAAAATAATGGCGATGGCACAATTTACCGTTTTGACAATGAGCGTAAAGACCAAGTCAATACAGGTGAAATCGGTGTCAAAGGCAAGTTTAACACCGCTAATGTCAGCCATCAGTGGGCGGTTTCTGCCAATGCCTTTAAACACACCGAAAAAGGGGCGTACCTATTTGATTTAAAAACCTCACCGTCAAATCTGTATCAGCCGACCCAATATGCCAACTACCCATTTTTGTCGGCGTTTGCCAGTGGCGATATGAAAAATCCACAACGCACAGGCGAAACCAAACTCCAAAGCGTGGGCGTGGTTGATACTATGGGCTTTATGCAGGATAAACTACAAGTGACCTTGGGGGCAAGACACCAGTCGCTAGAATCGACCAGTTACAATGCCGATACCCAAGCCGAAACCGCCCATTATGACGAAAGCAAAATCACGCCAATGGCAGGGGTTTTATACAAACTCAATCCGAGCGTGTCCTTGTACGCCAATTATACCGAAGGCTTGGCAGAGGGCGACCGTTCTTATGACCAAACTGCTACCAACTATGGCATTCCGCTTGCCCCAAAAGTATCTAAACAAACCGAAATCGGTGCAAAATATGACAGTGGTGTGATTGGTGGTGGCATTGCCCTATTTAACACCAAACAACCTCGTGCCTATCTGCATGACAATGGTAATGGCACAAAAACCTTCGGTACGTATGGTGAAAACCAACATCAAGGCGTTGAGCTGAATGTGTATGGTAGCCCAACGCATAACACTCGTCTGCTTGGTGGCTTGAGCTATATCAATGCCGAACAAAAAGACACAGGCGACACCGCATCCAATGGTAAAGATGTGATTGGCGTGCCAAAACTGCAAGGCAATATCGGCTTAGAATATGATGTGAGCCAAATTGATGGTCTAACACTGACAGGCGATGTGCTACACACTGGCAAACGCTATGCCGATGCCAACAATACCTTGGCAGTCGATGGGGCAACCACGCTAAATCTTGGGGCAAGATACCAAACCAAATTTGGCACAACCCCTGTGACCTTGCGTGGTGATATCGAAAATGTCACCGACAAAAACTACTGGTCGTCCGTGGGTGGCTACCCAGGGCAAGGTTATCTGAATGCAGGACAACCACGCACAGTGAAACTATCGGCAAGCTTTAAATTTTAAGGGTTCACTGTAAAAAACAACTATCTAACAATCGGATAAAGCTGGCTTTGTCCGATTTTTATTTACCAAGATGATATAGTCATAGAAACAGAAAAATGGGACAAGGCAGGTGAGCGAACCTAACGCAGTAGCATTTTCTGTTTTCGAAGACTATAAACCATAGAAGGAAACCCATGTCCCTCATCACCCTAATTTGGCAACAGCACCGTTTCGCCTTTATCAAAGTCATTTTGCTTAACCTGCTCAATGCCTTGGTCAATGTCGCTATCATCGCTTTTATCAATCGTTACTTGATTGCCAAAGTGAGTGAATCGTCTGGCAGTTGGCAAATTTTGGGGATTTTTCTGTTAGCGATAGTTGGGTTGTTGACCACGACTTTTATTTCCCAACTTGCTTTAACTAAGCTCGGTCATCGCTTTGTGTTTGAGTTACGCTCACAGCTTATCAAACGCATACTGGATACCTCGATTGCCCAAGTCGAAAAAATCGGCAGTGCCAAACTGTTAGCCAGTTTATCCACCGATATTCAGTCGATTACCGTGGCATTTGTGCGATTGCCAGAGCTGGTGCAAGGTGTGATTATCTGTGTCGCCACTGCGGTATATTTGGGGTTTTTGTCCGTGCCGATGTTACTGGTGGTTATCGGCTGTATTGCGGTGACCGTGCTGATTAGCAGTCAGCTTGTGCGTCATGTGTATGTGCATTTAGCCAACATACGAGATATCAATGACGAATTATACGAAGATTATCAAAGTGTTATCGAAGGTCGCAAGGAATTGGCATTAAACCGTGAACGTGCCAAACGCTTGTTTGAGCAAGACTACCAACGTCATGCCAATGACTATTATGACCATATTGTCAAAGCCGATACCTTTCATCTATCAGCGGTGAGTTGGTCAAATATTATGATGTTCGCCATTATTGGGGTGATTTATGCGTTGGCAAATATTTACCATTGGGTTGATACCGCTACAGCAACAACTTTTGCTCTAACTGTACTCTTTATCCAATCGCCATTGCTGATGGCGATTGGGGCGTTTCCCACCGTGCAAACTGCCAAAGTCGCCCTAGAAAAAATCCAATCACTACAGCTTGCCGACTATCAAGCCGAATTTAACACCCAACTCACCCACCCAAATTGGCAAATGATTGAGATGAAAAATGCCCGCTATCATTATGATAATGCGTCAAACTTTAGCCTAAAAAATATCAATTTTTCGCTCAAACGTGGCGAAGTGGTGTTTTTGATTGGGGCAAATGGTAGCGGAAAATCCACCTTTGCCAAACTGATAACAGGGCTATATCAACCGAATGTTGATGAGCAAAACAGTGGCATTTATGTGGACAATCAGCTAATCACTGCCACAGATTATGACGGCTATCGCCAGTTGTTTTCGGCAATTTATAGTGATTTTCATCTGTTCAAAACCGTGATGGGGCAAGGCGACAATGCCCCCAATGATGAGCTGATTGATAACTGGCTAAACATTCTTGCCATCAAACAAAAAGTCACGCTTACCAATCACCAATTAAGTACCACAGAGCTGTCGCAAGGGCAACGCAAACGCCTTGCCATGTTGTTGGCGATAGCGGAAGAAAAATCTATTTTGCTACTGGATGAATGGGCGGCAGACCAAGACCCTGCGTATCGCCGTGTATTTTATCACGATATTATTCCGATGCTACAGCAGATGGGCAAAACCTTGTTGATTATCAGCCATGACGATAGTTATTTTGAACGAGCGGATAGGTTGCTTTTGATGAAAAATGGCGAACTCAGCGAACTGACAGGCATGGCACGGGAACAAGCCAGTCACGATGCGATTGGGGTGATTTGACAAAATGATGCACACGCAAAACCTGACCCCATTTAATGCCCTAGAAATCGCTGAAATCATTGAGCATATCAACGAAGACCATCTTGATGATATGAAAAATATGGCAATGGGGTTGCTCGGCTTAAGTAAAGCCCAACAAAAAAGCCTGCAAAAAGTGATGTTACAGCAGATTTATCAACAAGGCTTGTTGTTGGATTTGCAATTTGAACAGGGCGACAAAAACCAACACAGCCAACACAGTCAACAAAGTCAATTTTTGGCATTTGACCAAACCATCGAATCCCTTGAACTGCTCAATGAACAATACGTCATTTTGTTGCAACGTAGCGACCGCAAGCAAGGCAAACAAACCATCGAAATCCAACAACGCCAATTTGTCTTACAATCGGTCAGCCAAGTCAGCCAAAATATATACCGTTTGACTGTACAATCCACCAGTGATTTATCCACCTTGCCTGCTGGCTATGCGTTTTTATTTGACGTAAGATTATCTAATACCGATTTGACCAAATACCCTCGACCTTACCGCTACTACACGCTCCGCAAGGCTTGGCAACAAGTCAACCCACAAGGCGAAACGCAATATTTGGCATGGCTAGACGTGTATTGTCATGGTGAAAAAAACGCTGAAATCAGTCTTGGTGAAACATGGGTAAAATCACTACAAGCGGATGATGTAATTCTGAGTGAAAGAGAATTTCCCGAAAAGCTTGAGCATCTGATGGGGCAAAGCCTATTGATTGCCGATGAAACCTCATTGCCCACCGTGGCACGCTTATTGGAACTTTGGCAACAGCCATTACCACCCGTGGTGATGGTTTATTTACAGGATGAAAAGGATTTGGCATATTTGGACGAAGTGATAAACCAACAGTCCGCTAAGGTATCGCCAGTGATTTTGCCTGTCATAGCCAATCATGCTCAAACAGCCCACGAGCAGATTTTTGCCACGCTTAATGATTTTTTAGCCAGTCACTCATTAAAAATCGACAGCGTATGGGGCGGATTGGAAGCACAAACCACCAAAAAACTACGCCCTATGCTGTGTGATGTTTTGCAGATGCACCGTGAAAATATGGTTGTTAAGGTGTATTGGCGAGCTGATTAGCAAAAGTGTTGGGCTGGCATGCTCAACCCAACTTACCAAGACACCATGATTGATTACGCAATCGCAGGTTGATAATCACCTTTGGCAATGCTGTCTTTAATGCTATCGGCTTTTGCCAACACTTGAGCAAGCAAGGCTTTAACGCTATCCAAAGTCGCAATTGGGCTTAACGTGGTCATTTTGAGCGATTGTACATCACGCTGACTATCCACCACACGAGTAACCCCAATATTCGCCTCGCCTTCGGCAAACAACTCATCGGCTACGTTTTGGTTTAGACTGTCAATAAACTCCGTTGGATAGCCGTTTGGCACGACACGGAATAACACTGAGGCAAATTGTGGCTCAATTAACAACTCCAAGCCATCGGTTGCCTTGATATAGTCCGCCACTTCACGAGTGAGTTTGACACCGTGGTCAATCATCGAGCCGTACAGGCTTTCGCCCAATGCCTCTACCGTAAACCATAATTTTAACGCATCAAAACGGCGAGTGGTTTGCAGGGATTTTGACACCAAATTCGGCACGCCATGTTCTTCATCATACGCCGAGTTGAGGTATTCCGCTTCATAGTGCATAAAGCGGTAGTTGGCTTCGTCTTTGAGCAAAAATGCCCCACACGAGATACTTTGGAAATAATGTTTATGAAAATCAAGCGTCACCGAATCGGTCAATTCAATGCCATCAAGCCAGTTGCGATAGTCATTTGACAATAGCAACGCACCGCCCCACGCCGCATCAACGTGCATCCAAGTGTTGTATTGGTTGGTCAATTCACGGATTTGTTTGAGTGGGTCAATCGCCCCTGCATCAGTCGTGCCAGCAGTCGCCACCACACAAGCGATGATATTGCCTTTGGCGGTTTGCTCCTGCATGATACGCTCAAGCTCGGCAACGTCCATTTGGGCGTTGTCATTGACAGGTACGGCAATCACCGATTGAAAGCCCATGCCCATCATCGCCATGTTTTTTTGCACGCTAAAATGAGCATTGGCAGAGCATAGCACTTTGACTTTTTTCATCGCATCGCTTGGGATACCGTCACGCTGTACCGACCATGCTTGACCATTATCATCTTTCCAGTTTTTTGAAATACAAGCATCACGAGCCAATAACACGCCCATCAGATTCGACTGCGTACCGCCCGATGTAAACACGCCTGCTTGCCCTTTGCCGTAGCCGACTTTTTGGCGTAACCAGTCGATAAGTTGCACTTCCATCAATGACCCTGCTGGGCTTTGGTCCCATGAGTCCATCGATTGATTGGTGGCGTTAATCATCACTTCGGCGATTTGACTGGTGACAAGGGTCGGACAGTGCAAATGAGCCAGTGAGTATGGGTGATGGACTTTTAGGCTTTTATTTAAAAACAGCTCAGTCATGCGTTCAAGGGCTTTATCCATGCCCATGCCGTCTTTTGATGGTTCAAAGTTAATCGCTTGACGCAATTCACGGATTGAGCCACCTGTGTACATTTTGTCGTTTTTTAGCCAGTTGCTGACGGCTTGCACCGCTTGATTCATGGCGGTTTGGTAGTCGTTGATAGATTTGTCATCACGACATAGTAAGGCTTGTTGGTGGTTTGATAAATTTGACATCTTTTTCCCTTTAATTATTTGATAAATGGTGGTAATCGTAGGGGCGTATTGCATACGCCCTAGTACAAATAATCTAGTTTAAATTTCATTGACAATCAATTAGGAATAACACATTAAACATTGGGCGTATTCAATACGCCCCTACAGTCTGCCTTTTTTTCAACAACAAATATAATACCAAACCCAATAAATCTCGTATTGTAGGGACTTATTGCATAAGCCCAATATTTAGAATCTTAAATAGGGCGTAAGCATTACGCCCCTACGGCTTTAACTTTTGGGTTTGGTATAAGGGTAAAGTCGCCATGCCCAATTTAACATTCAGTATAAAAACAATCATCTTGCCAAGTTAAGGGATTATTGACAATGTATTGGGCTATTGTTTGATAGGCGGTTTCATTACGAATAATGTGTTCGTGATAATTTCGTTGCCAAGGTGAAAACCCTAACGTGGATTTTAACTGACTTGTCACCGCAGATTTATAGCCTCGAACAATTGCTCCTAGGTTATTGGAAGGGGATTGTAAGGTATTGGGGGTTGTTGATGTTAGGTTTTGCTGAATATGAACAATAGCGTGCATATGATTTGGCATTACCACAAATTCATCAAGCAATAAGTCTTTGCGTTTTTCAATGGTATTTAGCCACTCTTGATGAGCAACTAAACCATGATGGTTTAAACACATTTGACCATTGCGAATATTACCAAATAACGGCATACGTTCAACACAACAAATCGTGATAAAGTAATATCCGACTGACGCATAATCGTAGCCCTTTAAACGGACACTTTGGCGGTGATGAATCTCTGGATTGTATGCCATGATGACCTATCCAAAAAAATATCTATGGTAAATCCCATGTAAGGGGAATATTGCATCTGCCTATTTTGAATTTGGTAAATGGGATAATGGTAGGGGTGTATTGCGTGTGTTCATTTTAAATTTTAAAAATTGCAAATGTAGGGGCGTATTGAATACGCCCCTACCAAACGGTTTTATTTCTAATCTAAAAAACTAGCATACACCCCTCAGCAATTATCTCTTAACCCCTTGTGGCTTTCAGAGCATCCACCAACGCCAATTTAAAGCGTTTCACCGCCTCATCACATTCCGCCTCAGAAATCACCAATGGGGCTAACAAACGAATCACCGTACCACCACGACCGCCTTTTTCAAGCAATAATTTATGCTTAAAGCACGCCGTTTGAATCGCCGCCGCCAACGCAGAATCCGCAGGATACGAGCCGATACGGTCTTTTGGCTGACGTTCATCGACAATCTCAATCCCAAGCATCAAGCCACGTCCACGCACATTGCCGATACATGGGAACGCTTTGGCAAGCTCATTAAAGGCAGTTTTTAGCTGTTCGCCACGAGCTTTGACATTATCAAGCACACCGCCATTTTTGATGGCATTCATCACCACAAGCCCAGTCGCCATCGCCATTTGGTTGCCACGGAACGTGCCTGTATGTCCTGCAGGTTGCCATGCGTCAAATTGCTTATTCACCGCAAGCACCGCCAACGGCAAGCTACCACCAATCGCTTTACTCATCACCACGATATCAGGCAAAATCCCTGCTTGCTCAAAGGCAAACATATCGCCAGAGCGACCAATCCCTGCTTGCACTTCATCGACAATCAGCACGATACCATGTTTGGCAGTGACTTCACGCACTTTTTGTAGCCATTTGACAGGGGCAGATACCACGCCACCTTCGCCTTGAATCGCCTCCAAAATCACACACGCAGGCTTGACCACGCCACTTTCGACATCTTCGATAAAGTTCTCAAAGTAATAGGTCAAAGCCTCCACACCTGCTTCACCACCCAATCCAAGCGGACAACGGTACTCATGCGGATACGGCATAAACTGCACGCCTGCCATCAAATTACCGACTTTTTCCTTGGCAGATAAATTACCTGTCATCGCCAGCGAACCATGTGTCATACCATGATAACCACCGCTAAAGGCAATCACATTATCACGACCTGTATAAGTCTTGGCAAGTTTCACCGCTGCCTCTGTGCCGTCCGCACCTGTTGGGCCACAAAACTGTAAGACATACTGGTCTTTAGGAAAAAATGACAATAACTGCTCAGTAAAAGCATCTTTTAAAGGCGTGGTGATATCCAGCGTATGCAGTGGTAAGCCACTGGTCAATACGTCTTGAATCGCACCAATCACATCAGGGTGGTTATGCCCCAGTGCCAGTGTACCTGCACCTGCAAGGCAGTCAAGATACTCATTGCCCTCAACATCGGTCACAATACAACCATGGGCTTTGGCAATCGCTAGGGGAAGTTTACGAGGATAACTACGGACATTGGATTCCATCGAGTTTTGACGGCTCAAGTAGTAGTCGTTCGTGGCAGAAGAAATAGGATTAACAGGGGTTGCTAATTTGGCAAGCATTTGGCTCATATCGGATTACCATCTCAGATAAGCGTTGAATAAGTTAGTTTTTGGGCTATCTTTCTCGAACATTGTTAATTAATTGTCAAAAAATACCGCTAGGCAGATTTTTTGACGCTCAAAGAAAAACGTTATATCCCCACTTCTCAAACTTGCATTTGTCAGTTGCTGATATAACGTTTTTTATATGGGGGCATCATACCGATTTTTTAAGAAAAATAAAGCCTTTTTTGATAAATAGGGCAAAAAAACGGTATGAAAACGCCATTTATTCGATAATAGTTTTTAATTGCCAAGTTTATTTTTTAACTTGAGTGACTTAAATCCAAATTAAATCCAAAATTGAAATGCTAGAATTTTGGGCGTAAGTAGTATGCCTGTTATTGCGAGTTTAAGTTGTTTAAGTAACTATTATCAAAAAATCACCTTGCTTTTTTGAGCATAACTGGGTAAAATTTTGCTTCTATTTTATCCGTTACTTTTTATTCCTTAATCCTGTGTTGGCTTAATCGGTTAAACTGGTAGTTTTGAGTTTTATAGCAAATAAAAATAAGATAGCGTTTGTAGGGGCGTATTGCATACATCCTATTATCAAGCATCGAAGTCTTATTTTTAATTAAATTGTTTATAGCTAACCCAAATCGCTCACCAAAAACCGCAGTCTAATTGGCAGGATACTAACCGAGATGATGACCATGCGTGCAGATATCCACCCAGATTACCATGAAGTATTATTCCACGACACCAACGCTGATGTATACTTCCTAACCCGTTCTACCATCAAAGCGAAAACCACTCGTGAATACCAAGGCAAAGAATACCCATACATTGCCCTTGATATTTCAAGTGCGTCACACCCTTTCTACACAGGTGAACAACGCAAAACCCAAAACGAAGGTCGTGTTGCCAGCTTCAACAAACGCTTTGGTGCGTTTGCAGGTCGTGCAAAAAAATAAGCCTCGGCTTTGGCAAAATACTAGCCACAATAAAAACCCCACTAACATCACTGCTAGTGGGGTTTTTATTTTAGGGCTTACGCAACAATACCATTTGTAGGTTGGGTGGAAGAATGACACCCAACATAAACCATTCAAATTGTTGGGTATCGCAAGCTCTACCCAACCTACGATTTGGTTAAATGCGTAAGTCCATATTTAATAAATCAACGCCGTTTTTGGCAATAACAATTCTCGTTTCAACGGTAACTGAGGCGATAACTCAAGCAATGCTCGCCGATACACATTGCGTTTGAACGCCACCACTTGATTGAGCGGATACCAATAACTGACCCACTCCCAATGGTCAAACTCGGGTTTTGCCGTATCAAAACGGATATACTGCACATTTTTCTCATCTAGCTGAAGCAAAAACCACTTTTGTTTTTGCCCAATACACAACGGCTGTTGACCTTGACGCACGAATCGCTTTGGCAAGCGATAACGTAGCCAATTTTGGGTTTGTGATAACAGTTTGACATGTTCTGGATACAAGCCAACCTCTTCCCACAGCTCACGATACATTGCATCGACTGGCGTTTCGCCATAGTCAATGCCACCTTGCGGAAACTGCCAAGCATCGTGTCCGACACGCTTTGCCCATAGCACTTGCCCTTGTGTATTTGCCAAGATGATACCGACATTGGCTCGAAAGCCTTCTGCATCAATCATGACGATTACCTTTTTTAATGTTAAAAAAGACAGGTAATCACATTATCTAAGTTTTTTGGTTGGGAGTTTCCCAACATTATTTAAGTTTAGTTAAGTTGCATCATAAAAATCATCTACGAACCTACATGCTTTTATTATTATACGAAAAAACAGGGACAATGTTTTCACTGTCGTTATTGCTGTCTATTAAACCAGTTTTTTGCCCAAAAGTGTAATGTTTATTTGCGATAAATTGTTTCACAGCGATAAAAAAGGCATAATAGGGCTAAAATTTTATCTAAATTTTAAGGAAAATTATGAAAGCCCATGTCAAATGGTTAAATAATGAGGCAATTAATTTTGAAGCCGTGAATGAAACAGGCAATACCGTCATCATGGACGCCGAGCAGAAACTTGGGGCAAAACCGATGGAGCTGATTTTGATGGGCGTGGGCGGTTGCACCAGTTATGATGTGGTGAGCATCCTCAAAAAAGGTCGTCAAGCGATTACTGATGTACAATGCGAACTCACCGCCCAACGTGCCGATGCGATTCCTGCGGTGTTTACCGATATTCATTTGCACTTTATCGTTAAAGGCTCAAACCTTGATGAAGCCAAAGTCAAAAAAGCCATTGAGCTATCTGCCGAAAAATACTGCTCGGCAAGCAAAATGCTGGAGGCAGGCGGTGTCAAGATTACCCATGATTATGAAATTGTCGAAGCGTAAGGATACATTATGTTTTCATGGTTGCCTGCAACGAATAGTAGCGTGATTTTGGCGATGGTGGTGGCGTGTCTTTTACCAATTGTATTTGCCATTATTGCCAAAAGTTTGGGCGGTTTTAAGCCAGCAGATAATACCAATCCAAGGGTATTTATGGCAAATTTGACAGGGGCATCCGCTCGTGCCAATGCCGTCCAACAAAACAGCTATGAAAGTTTGCCAATATTTTTAGCATCGGTGGTGGTGGCGTTGTTGTTTTTTGTACCGTTGGCAGTGGTAGCGAAGTTGGCGTGGCTATATGTGGTACTGCGTGTCATCTATGGCTTGGCGTATATTGCCAATTGGTCAACCTTTCGCTCGGTGATTTGGGCGTTAAGTATGGCGTGTCCGCTGATGTTGTTTTATTTGGTGGTGCGATTAAGTTAGTGATTGGTTGGGGTTATCCCAACCTTGATTTTAATTAGCCACCTTTTTTTACCATCTGTTGTTGTTTGACAGGTAGGGTAATCAAAAACCGAGTATGACCGTTTAAGGTATCGGTGATAATCGTACCGTTATGGGCAGTGACAATCTGTGATACCAACGATAATCCCAAACCAGAGCCTTTTTTCTCCTGTTGCAATCGCACAAATGGGCTAAAAATCTCACGGCGTTTTTCGAGCGGAATGCCTGTGCCTTGGTCAATAATCGCAATACGAATGCGTTGATAATTGGGTGGGGTCGGCGTGTCGACTTTTTTACGAGAAAATCGGATGGGTTTGCTTTTGGGCAATAGTTTATCCAGCCGAGTTTCTTTGGTGGATTTGGTGGTTGTGGGCAGATTTAGTGTGTCAGTTTCTGTATGTTTATCTGCTTTATCTTGTTGCAGTGTTGGGTCTTGAGATGGTTCTGACTCGGTGTTGTCTGTTGAGTCTGTGATATCCGTGGCAGTTGGCACAGTTGGCTCAGAGTTTACCAGTTCAATATCTGTCGATGATACAGGCTCAGACTGGGTAAGGGTGGTGTCATTCTCTTCATAAGTTTTATCCTCATCAGCTTTATCTTCATCCGCCCCTTTGTCATACGTCATCATTGGTAAGTCAAGGATATTGCCTGCCTCATCAATGGCATATAATTCAACCGCCACAGGTGGGACACCGTGCAGATGGGCATTGTCTAATAAATTGCGAATCATGTGGGTGAGTAGCCCAGATTGTCCTTCAATGCGTAGATGCGAGCCATTAAAACTGGCTTGTGGGTAATGCTGTACTTCATTTTTAATCAGTTGGTATAAATCGACTTGTGCCATTTTTTCGATGGCGTGACCTGCGTCCATACGGCTGACTAGCAAGATACTTTCGACCAAATCATTTAAGCCTGTCAAGTCACGGTTGATGGCGGTGGCACGTTTGTCAAACTTTTCTTGGGCTTTGGGGTCAAGTTGATGGGCAAGCATACTCATCATTTCCACTTGTAGCCGAATGCGAGTGATGGGCGTGCGAATTTCATGTGAGGCGTGAGCCAATAGCAGTTTATTGGCATTCATCAAGGTTTCGATACGTTCTGCAGTTTGGTTAAAGCCTCTGGCTAAAATGGTGATTTCATCATTGCCGACAGGGGTCACACGCACCGAAAAATCCCCATTGCCCAGTTGGGTAATTTGTTTACTGAGCTGGTTAATCCGCCATGTCATAGTACGAGCAATCACCCACAGCATCCCTGACATAATTAGCAATAATAATAATGTGCCTGTAATCAGATTAATGGTAGGCGAAATAGGGTGTTTTTTGCTGAGATTGGATTGGTAAAACAGCACATAGCCAGATTGACTATTGATTTGAACTTGCGTGGGTAAATTGGGGTCATCATGGGGGAGTAGGGTAGACAGGAAAGGCGGTTTTGGCGGTAATGTTGGCGGTAAACCGTGCATCAGCAAAATCGCTTGCTGAGTGTTGGCATCATATAAGCCAAATTTGGCATTCAGCGATTCACTATATACACCAAAGCTACGCCGTATCAACGCCAAGAGATAACGACTTTCTAGGTTTTGCCCCGTTTGTTGGCTTTCTCGCAGTTCTTGTAATAACGGCTCAATTTGCTGAGTGACTTGACTGGCGATGACCTGATGGCGAGTATTGGCAGAGGTGTCATGCACAAGATGGGTCAAAATCACCATCGCAAAGGCAAATAAAATCAATGCCAGCATCACACTGGCAAAGAGTTTGATAAACACACTGTCAAATTTTAACAAACGATTTTTCACAAATTATCCGAGGCAAGTTGTTTTTATCATTACCATAGTGAATTAAATCAGAAATAATACGTTGAGATTTTGGGCGTATGCAATACGCCCCTGCAAATTTTTCTTAATTCTAATTTAAACGACTCTATTATACTTGGTCGGTAGCGAATTGATAACCCACCCCACGCACGGTAATAATGCGTTTGGGTTGGCGAGGGTTGTCCTCAATCAAGGCTCGCAAACGTGAAATATGCACGTCAATCGCTCGGTCGATATTGTCACTGCTGTCATCATTGGGCATGGCGTGCCACAGTTGTTCACGGCTTAATACCTTACCAGAATGGGTGGCAAAATAATGCAATAGCTGGAACTGGTGCGTGGTCAAGCGTACCGCTTCATCATCAATGGTGACTTCATGGCTATCTGGATAGACTTTCAGGCGACCAAATACCAAATTATCTTCTTTAGATTGGTGTAATGGTAAGTCGTGACGGCGTAGTACCGCACGAATCCGAGCCAATAGCTCACGAGGTTCAAATGGCTTGGCGATATAGTCATCCGCTCCCATTTCTAAGCCCAATACACGGTCAGTGGTATCGCCTTTGGCGGTGAGCATGATAATGGGAAGCTGTGCCAAACGGCTGTCTTTGTTTTGGCGGATTTTTTGACAGACCTGCATACCATCCATATCAGGAAGCATTAAGTCAAGAATCAATAAATCAATGTCATGGGTTTGACCGTTTAGACGCTCTAGCCCTTCGGTAGCGGTGGGGGCGTGTACCACTTCATAATAATTCATGCTCAAGTATTCACTGATTAATTCTGCCAAATCTGGGTCATCTTCAATGAGTAAAATGCGTTTGGTGCTACTGTCGTCCATTGTGGTCTCCAAAAATTAGATATTTTATTTTTTTATACAACAAAACGGCTATACCCTCATAATCATTTGATTATCAAGGTAAGCCGTATCAATGATGGTGTGGTTTAACGGTCAATTAGCGACCTTGTGCCATACCTTTTCTCATGCCTTGGCTTTCATACAATTTTAACTGTTGTTCAGGCGTAAGAATGTTCAAGAATTGTTGCTGTTGTTGTTGATGTAGGCTAAAAAACTGCTCCATCACGGCTTGTTTTTGTTTATGCAATGCCAATAGGGTAGCGGTACTTGCCCCTGCTTGCTTTTGTTTGGCGATGTTGTCATCATACTGTTGAAGCGTGGTATGTAGCTGTTGCATTTTGGTTTGGTTTTGGGTGCGAAGCTGTTCTAGTTGGGTTTTTTGGGCATCTGTCAAGCCAAGCTCATCCATGTGGCGAGCCATCATATTGCCTTTACCACCTTTTACGCCTTTTTCAGTTTTATTCATATCGCCTTTACCCTGTTTCCAGCCAAATGCTTTACCTTGAGGGGCAGAGGTTTTGGCTTGTTGAACGGCGGTATTTGCCACAGTTTTGGTGTTTACTGAGTTGTCTGCGAAACTAGCCGTGGCAAGGGTTAAGCCTAAAATACTGGTTGAAATTGCTAAGGTAGATTTGGTAAATAAGTTCATGTGTGTCATCCCAATAACGTTGTTTAAATCAAATTAAATCAAACAGGAATCTGAATCAATTCATCCTTGCTTGTCTGATAGTGGCATTGTAACGACCAACTGATTCTTAAGTTTTTTTAGCCTGTTGATAATTGTAATAAATTATTTCTTAAACCACTTTTTTGGCAAACAATCCAAACACGAGACGTTTCATGTCATCCAAATAGGTATAAATCACAGGTACGACAATGAGTGTCAGTAAAGTTGAGGTAATCACCCCACCGATGATGGCATGAGCCATGGGGGCTTGTTGCTCTGCTCCCTCGCCAATGCCAAGTGCCAACGGTATCATACCCATCACCATCGCTGCTGTGGTCATCAAAATCGGACGTAAGCGAGTTTGCCCTGCTAACATGATAGCGTCATGCCGTGACAGCCCTTTGTGTAGCGATTCTTTGATAAAGTCAATCAGCAAAATGGCGTTTTTACACACCAACCCCATCAGCATGATGATACCAATGATGGAAAACATATTCAGTGTTGAGCCAAATAAAAATAACGCAAAAAACACCCCAATCAGCGACAACGGCAAGGAAGCCATAATCGCCACAGGGTATAAAAAGCTGTTAAATTGTGAGCCAAGTAGCATATAAATAAAAATAATTGCCAAGCCCAATGCCGTCACCGCATAGCCGATGGATTCTGCCATGTCCTTGTTTGAGCCTTGTACCTCAAAGCTATAGCCTGCAGGTAAGTCTTTTTTCATGTCATTTTGAATTTTGGCAATATCTTCGCCAATGTCGCCCGCAGGTCGCCCTTCGGTGTTGGCTTGTACCATCACTTCACGGAATAGGTTTCGGCGATTGATTTGCGGCGCTCCCATGTCTTCGCTAAAACTTGCCACTTGCGATAATGGAATCAAAATCGGCTGACCGTTGGCATCGAGTTTATTGGATGGCAAATACATGGCTTGTAATTTGGCGATATTGGTGCGGTCTTGGTCAGCCAGTCGCACGTTGACATCAATGTTATTGCCTTGCTCATCCTTAAAGGTGGTGACATTATCCCCTGCCAACAGCGGACGCAATGCTTGCCCAATTTGTCCCAATGACAGCCCAGCGTCATTACTGGCTTGACGGTCGATATGTACTGCCACCATGGCTTTGGGTTGTTTTAGCGTGCTTTCGATATCCACCAAACCATTGACTTTGCTCAAGCGTTGCATAAAGTCATTGGAAATGCGTTGTAATTCTTTTAAATCATTGCCTTTAATCGAAATTAAAATCGGCTTTAGCCCACCACTCACCGCCACATCGGCAGTGGAAACTGAGGTGATTTGAATACCGCCAACCTTTTGCACCGCTTGACGCATGGCTTGGGTCAGTTCGTTTAGCCCTTTGCCACGTTGGTCTTTGGGCTTGAGGGTGACACCGATTTGCACACGGTTTTTGCCACTGTATGCCATGGTGTTAATGGTGGCGTAAGTATTCGTGACTTCGGCAAACTGCTGAATAATCGCATTGACTTGCGTGGCTTTCTGTTGGGTGTAATCAAGGCTTGCGTTGACAGGTGTTTCAAATTTGACATTAATATTACCCAAATCCGCTTGTGGTACAAACTCTTTACCGACAAGGCTCACGGCAAAAAATGCCAACACCAACGACCCCACCGCAATCAGCATGGTCAACCAACGCAAGCGTAATGCCCATGCCAAAATCTTGCCATATAGCCGAGTGAGTTTATCCAACAGTCGCTGAAACCCATCCAAAATCCACGCAATCGGACGGCGAGTGAATTGGACTTTTTCGCTCAATCTATCATGCTGATGCGAGGCTTCTGGGTCATACCAAATGGAAGACAACATGGGGTCAAGGGTGAAACTGACAAACATCGACAATAATACCGCCACCGATACGGTCACACCAAATTGATAAAAAAATCGCCCAATAATCCCACCCATAAAGGCAACAGGCAAAAATACCGCCACAATCACCAAGGTGGTTGCTAACACTGCCAAGCCGATTTCTTTTGTGCCATCAAGGGCGGATTGTCGATGGTGCTTACCCATCGCCACATGACGCACGATATTTTCACGCACCACGATGGCATCATCAATCAATAGCCCAATACACAATGCCAATGCTAACAAGGTCATCATGTTAATCGAAAAGCCCAGCGTCCATATTACTGCCAATGTACCAAGCAACGAAATCGGCAAAGTTAAACCTGTGATGATGGTCGAACGCCACGACCCCAAAAACAACCACACGATAAACACCGCCAAAATCGCCCCTTCAATCAAGGTGCGTACCACGTTATTGAGCGAGCCACGAATGCTTTTGGCACTGTCCGCCACCACGGTCATGGTCACGCCTGTGGGTAGGGTGGCTTTGATTTCTTCAAGGCGAGCTTTGGTATTATCCACCACATCAATGACATTGGCATCCGAGGTTTTGACAATATCCATGGCGATGGCAGGTTTGCCGTTTTGTAGGGCGATGGATTCAAGGGGAACTTGCCCATCAACCACTTGAGCCACCTGTGAGAGATATACAGGGACACTGCCTGTTGCTCCACGGTTTTGGGCAACGATAAGTTGGTTAAATTCATTGGGCGATTTTACCAAACCATTGATTTGTACCACCATTTCTTGATTTTGGTTATTCAGCGTGCCGACAGGTAGCTCGACATTTTCGCTACGCAAGGCGTTAATAATTTGATTGACTGACACACGATAAGCATTCATTTGCGTGGGGTTTAGCACAATGCGAATTTGGCGTTGTTGGTCGCCCAACATATCGACACGCCCCACGCCAGTCACGGTTTGTAATTGCTTGCTAACGGTATTGTCAAGGTAGGTCGATAGCTCACGCATCGACAAGCGGTCGGACTGAAAAGTCACCGATACCACAGGCGTATCAGCAGGATTGTATTGAGCGACCACAGGGTCTTGCACCTCATCTCGTAGGGTGGGTGTGACCATGGCGAGTTTATCTCGCACGTTTTGGGCGGCGACATCGGATGATACATTGAGGTCAAACTGAACGATGACTTGCGATAAACCTTGCTGTGAAATCGAGGTGACTTCTTTCACCCCAGCGATGGTATTGACTTGGTCTTCGATTTTTTTGGTAATATCGCTTTCGACCACTTCAGGCGAAGCCCCTGCATACACGGTACTGACCACCACAAAGGGGAAATCCACATCTGGAAATTCTTCGATTTGCATACGTTGGGTGGCAAGCAAGCCGACTACCATCAAGGCAAGCATCAGCATGGTCGCAAAGACAGGGTTGTTAATGCTAATTCGTGTCAGCCACATGAGGGGGGTTCTCTCTTAGGTCATAAAGTTTACAGGTATTTTTGTAAGATGGCTTGTTTGCGTTCAGCCGTTTGGTCGATGATGGCTTGGGCTTGGATGATTTTCGCCTCTAAAGCTTCAATCTGTTGTATGATTCGCTTTTGTTCATCTATAGATGGTAAGGGAATAGTTAGATTTTCATAATAACCAATAGGTACTCGTCTATGACCACTTGCTCCCGTCATATTTTTTTCAGCTTCTTTACGAATTTTTTCACGATTTAGAAAATAGAATAAAAATGCAGGGCTAGTTTGTTGGCTATTTACTCGAAAAACATGAAATTCAGAGCTACCAAGTCCAACGTGGTTTGTTAGACCAGTTGCTAATGCACATTTGCCGTTTTCCATACAGGGGGTAATTTTAGCAAGAATAATGTCGTTCTCAGCAAAGTATGTATAGCTACCTTTTAATTCCCCTAAGGGTTTGTCCACTTTATTTGCAATATAGCCATCATTACTGACGGAAGACATCTCGACAAAAGAAACTAATAATTCATTTGGTAGGTGACGAATTTCAGCCTTTGAAGGATTGGTAAGGCACAATGAGTTGAGTTTGGATAGTTGATAGCTTGGATTTGTTAAATTTTTGTTTGATTCTAGGTTATCAAAAATTTGGGCGATATTGTTACGATACGTTTCAATTGCGACTCGGCTATTTTTACAGTCGTCATCAATTTTTTGACATTCATCAATGATTTTTTGTTGGATGTCTAATGGCGGTAAGGGAATTTTGACTTCTCCGATAGAGTTGGATAAGTTTTTGATATTAGAACCATTACTTAATTGACGAATAATATTTCTCATATGTTCTTGGTTTAAGATATTATATAGATATTTAGGATTAATAGCCTTATTACTAACTCTTAAAATGCCCATGAATCCACCAGCATAATAGTTTGTATCATTGGCAATTAAACACAGTTTACCAAGATGTTTCTCACTACCACTTGAAAAACAAATGAAAATATCATTTGCCTTTAAGTTTTTATTGATGTCTATTTCTGTGTTTTCATTAAGATAAATCATCTTGGAGATATCAAGTCGACCATCTAATGAAATATTATCCGCAGGTAAAATAATATTTTTGGTAGGATAATTTACTTGTTCATCTTTAGCATAAGTCACACCACGAGTAATATTAATGATAGTATTCAAACGAACCAAATTAAATTTACTAACAATATCAACTTTCTTTTGCACCGAGGTGCGAATAGCCTTGTTAAAATTTACCAAACTAAAATCCAACATATCAGCCGTATTAACTTGATACGCATATTCTTTTAACGTATCGCTAATCTCAAATCCCACCTGCTCATACATCCCACGCACATAACTCGCCAACGTATTCTTGGCAAAACGGTCATTATCATCATACAACACCCCACCTGCCTTGATAATCTGAATCCCCTCCGCCCCCTTGCGGTTACTCCAATCATAACCCAAAAACACTTTTTGTTTGGCATTATCGCTAGGGGCATTGATGACAAGGGTAGTTTGGCGATAGGTCAAAAAGAAGAAATACAGCTTTTCTTGCTCCATTACCGCAAATTTATCCAAAAATTCGCTCAAGCGGATGGCATTTTTCTCATCATCTGTTAGTTTATCTGCCTGCGTTTTGCTAAAGCTGACCTTAGCAACAATCGCTGTACGGTGTAAGCTGACATACTCATTATCAATGGCTTGTAACTCGTCCCAAGACACTTGCTTTAGACGTAGCTTATCGTACAACGCCATCGGTACGGCAATTTGTCGTAAATACGCCTCATACACCGCATTATCTTGCCAGTGTGTCAAATCTGCTTGGCTAAAAATCGCTTCGCTACAATCTTTGGCAAAACTGCAATATGCCTCATACACCGCATTATCTTGCCAGTGTGTCAAATCCGCTTGGCTAAAAATCGCTTCGCTACAATCTTTGGCAAAACTGCTGGCTTTTGGTGGATAATTCATTTTTTCTAAAAATAACACCACCGTGTTTGTGCCTGTCGCTCCGAATGTCTTACTACCAAGGGTCACAATCGCACGAATCAAAAACTCAGATAATATCAGTGAGCGAACGGCGGTATAGCTATTGCTTTCATTACTCAAAATACTGGAGGGTAAAATCACCGCCCCAATACCGCCAGACTTGAGCAACTGGGCGATACGCTCACAAAATAACACTTCAATTTCACCGCCATTATTGCTGATAAAATTGAGTAAATTAAGATGGTTGTCTTTGAGTTTTAGGTGAGATTTGAAAGCCGATACCGAGTAGGGGGGATTGGCGACTAAGATATCAAATTGTTCATTTTTGATACGTTCGTGGTTGTCTAAGCCATCACCAAACACGATATTGCTATCACCCGCCCCATTCATAAACATGGATACTTGCGATACCCGAGCAAGGCGATAATCTTTTTCAACCCCAAAAATATGGTCTCTCACCCAGTCGTTATTAGCAGGTTTTTTGACCGCATTAATGGCTTCGACTGCCTCTGTCAAAAAGTGTCCAGAGCCACAGGCATAATCAATCACTTTTGGAAAGTCATCTTGTTCAGCTAGTCGCTGTTGTAAGGGTAAACAATCCCAAATAAAACGAGTAATCGGACTGGGGGTAAAAAATTGACCTTCGTTTTGCTTGAAGCCTTTATTAAGTAGTTGCTCAAATAAATCACCCAAAAATTGATGTTTGGCTGGGTAGATAATGCGGTATTTTTCAAACAACTGCACCATCTCCACCAAGATTTTGCCATTTTGTAAAAATAGCTCTTTGTTGTGAACATCTTTGAACGCAAAATCATTGTTGGTATAGAACTTGAGTTGGCGAATGGTATCTTCAAGCTCATTGATGGCGTGTTTGCGGTCACCGCCTTGATAGCGTGAAAAAATATCTTGAGCATAGCCATTTGGCACATAAAAAATTTCTTCTTTCATAAATTTTTCCATGCCGTCTTTATAAAGCTGTTGCAAACGGTCTTGCAAGCTTTCATAGGTGTCTTGCCCCACCTTGTATTGAAATTTGACTTCATCATGCTCATCGGTGTTTTTTTCGTCCACCAATTTACAAATAAATAACGCAATCAATCGGTTAAAGGCATTTTCTTTATCGGATACCGCATTGTGGCGTAAAATTTCTTCAAATTGGTTGATGATTCGGTCATCGGGGGCGAAGTCTTTGAGGGCTTTTTTGCGTAATGGCGGTATGCCAATGTGGTAGGCGGTGCTATCTTCACCAAACAATAAATTGTCATGTAGATGAGAACCATAGGTTTCTTGCCAAATTTGGTGCAAGTTTTGTTTGGTGTGAGCGTCACGATATAGCCGAACGCTGGTATCTGTCTTGGCAACTTCAATTAAGTTATTATCGTCAAGGCAGTGGATGATGTCATTTTTATAGCTGATTTTATCGTCAATAATATCAGAGGCATATAAGGCAATCCATTTGGTACTACGGTCTTGTTGCCAGTAGCTAAACAGTTGACCGCCATCCTCATGCAAAATTTTTACTGCATAGGTATATTCTTTGCCATAAGTCTTGCACTCAATGATGAATAGCATTTGCGTTTTGGCATCATCGGCAAATACGCAGATATCGGCTCGCCCACTTTTTTGGGAATGCCCCAGTGACCACAGTTTTTCGAGTTCGATATGTTTGGGTTGATAGCCCTTTTCTAGTAGTCGGTGGACACATTCAAAGACGACAAAGTTTTCATTGCTCGAAAAATTACATGTTTGTCGACCATTAACTACCATACCGAGGTTTTCAGGATAGATAAGTAGCTGTTTATCAAAATCCACTTGGAGTTGGGCGTGATTAGAAAAAGTTTTCGTCCACTTTTTACCATTTTGTTGAAAATCTAATAGTGTTAATACATTGATAAAATTTTGTTGTGTAATCATATATTCCTCAATTGACTTAAAACTTTTCTAACTCTAAAACTTGCTACTAAGTAGCTGAATAAATTTAAATTATAACCTAATTTTCCGTGGGTTACGCTTCGCTAACCCACCCTACGATATTGAATGTTATAAGATGATTTTGTTTCGGTACTTATAGCACTTTCCCAACTCACTTGTTCAAGCAAGATGCTAATCTATGCTACCTAAACACTAAAAAATAGGTTTATTTCAACACCACTTTTTTATTGGCATCTTGTTCATTTAAATTGGTCACGACTACCACTGTCCCTTGCTCAATGCCAGTCAATAAATATTGGCTCGAATCATCATAACGATGTACCACTTGCACAGGCATTTGGCGTAAACGATGGTCTGCCCCAATTACCCATACTTTGGCTGAGGGTAAGGTTTGTGACGCATCCATTTGGCGACTTGGTGCATCAATTTTTGGGCTGGCAGGATTGGTGGCTGTGATACTACTGGCAGGCGAGGTGGTGCTGTCTAACGTCACCGCAGACATCGGCACAAGCACGCCGACTTGGATTTGCCCATAATTTAGCTGACCTGTGGCAAACATACCAGATTTGAGTTGGCTGTTGTTTTGGTTGGGGGTGACATCGACATACATGGCTAATTGACGAGTGACAGGGTCAACTTGGGGGGCGATTCGGCTGATTTGTCCGACAAACTGGGTCGGATTATTGCCCACGGTAAAGGGGACGGATTGTCCCACTCGGAGCTGGGTTTGGGCTTCGCTTGGTACATTGGCGACAAACTGCAAGCTATTGGGGTCAACAATTTCCATTAATGGTTGATTGGGATTGACCATTTGACCGACTTCGACACTGCGAGCATTGACAATGCCTGTACTGGGGGCGGTAATGGTGGTGTCGCCAAACATTTTTTTGGCGATATTGACTTGGGCTTGTTTGGCTTTGATGGCTTCCTGTTGGGCAGTGGCTTCCGCAACACTGCGTTCATATTCAATTTGCGATACAAAACCTTGGTCGAGTAAGATTTTGTTTTTCGAGGCGAGTTTTTTGCTAATCACCGCTTGGGCTTGGGTGGAGGCAAGGTCGGCTTGGGCTTGAGCCAGTTGGTTTTGGCTGTCTTGAATGTCCAACAGTACCAAAGGCTGTCCTTTGGTCACACGCTCGCCGATTTTGACCAATACTTGCTTGACTTGAGCATTGACCGTGGCTTGCACGGTGGTTTGGTTGACCACTTGTAATGTGCCTGTGACAGGGACTTTGGGCTGATAGCGTTCGGCTTTGGCAGTCATCACATCACTGGCAAGTAGCTGAATTTCATCATTGGCAAGCGGTGCGGTGGCACTGGCAGAGGCGGATTGGCTTGATTTGGCGGTATTGGAAGCATTCGAATTTGAGGCATTATCAGGTTTTTGTTGGCAAGCGGTCAACCAAAGTATTGAACCAATGGCACAAATCAACAGTCGCATGGGGCGTAATGAAGGGGTTGCTTTGTTGGTTAACATCGCACATGGCGAAGTGGTATCGGCACAAAAATCCATATCAGAAGTCCTGTCATTGGCTGTCGAGTATAGCGTCAGTTTCAATAGAGTCGTTTAAATTTTAAAATAAGACAGTTTAGTAGGGGCGTAATGTCTACGCCAAAAATCGCAACGTATCATTATCTGGTTTAATTCAACATAAATAATGCTTATGATACCTTTTATTCTATCAAAGCACAAAATAGTTCTGATAAAGGTTCTTTAGTCACCAAAAATGTGCTAATATTTTTTTAGCTGTAAATAAAACCCTTGTTTATCAAAAAAGCCACACAACACTCAGATTGGGTAAAAATTTAAGTGGTTGTTTGTCGCCTAATACTCATAGTTCATAATGTCAGTATTGACCGCATGCCTTACTTTAGGTATGCTAACAATTGTGCAATACAGTTTACGTTGATAAACATAACCTAACAATAGCCAATAGCTTTTAACAAAAAAGTTTTAACAAAAAAAATTAGGATACATATATGGATGCCAATTTTGACGGTCTAAAAGTCATGATTATTGATGACTCAAAAACCATTCGCCGTACTGCAGAAACCTTGCTCGAAAAAGCAGGTTGCCAAGTGATTACTGCTGTCGATGGCTTTGATGCCCTTGCTAAAATTGCAGATTCTAACCCTGATTTGATTTTCGTTGACATTATGATGCCACGTCTAGATGGCTACCAAACTTGTGCCTTAATCAAAAACAATGCCGATTTCGCCAATAAACCAGTCATCATGCTATCCTCAAAAGACGGTCTATTTGATAAAGCTCGTGGACGTATTGTAGGTTCTGATGAGTATCTTACCAAGCCTTTTAGTAAAGAAGAATTGTTTGATGCGATTAATCGCTATCGTCCTAACTAAATAAGCTAAGTTTAGGTCAGCTAAAGTTAGGCTGGGTTAAATTCAGCCCATCTAAACCAAGCGAGCCTTAGCGACACAAATCGTTCAAACAACAATTAAGGGATAAAATTATGGCAAGAATTTTAGTCGTTGATGACTCGCCCTCAGAAATGGCGAAGTTCCGTGACATATTAACTCGTAACCAACACGAAATCATTGAAGCACACACAGGTGAAGAAGGTATTGAAAAAGCCATTCAACTTCTACCTGATGTGATTTTGATGGATGTGGTGATGCCTGAAATGAATGGCTTTCAAGCCACACGTAAAATTACCCGTGATCCCGCCACTAGCCACATTCCTGTGGTGATTATTAGTACCAAAAATCAAGAAACCGACCGAGTATGGGGCAAACGTCAAGGGGCAAAAGACTACCTAACCAAGCCTGTTACCGAAGATGAGCTGATCCAAGTTATCCATTCAGTGATGGAGTAATACACCTGTGGCCTCTAATGGATTTATCGAACTCTTACGCCTATCTGATAGAGCCATCAAACGCCAAAAAGGTCAGCATATCTCAGGTAAAATGCAATGGCTGGGCGTGGCGTTTATTGTTAATGGGCAACAACTCGTAGCCCCATTGGGTGATATTGCCGAGGTGTTAGCTGTACCTGAGATTACCCCTGTACCCCTTGCCAAACCGTGGCTGATGGGGATTGCCAACGTGCGTGGACGCTTGTTACCGATTACCGATTTAGGGCGATTTATTGGGGTATCGCAAGCCAAGACGCACAGTTTAGAGCATAAATTATTAGTCATTGACCAGCCCAAGGTGTTTAGTGGGCTATTGGTCGATGAGGTATTAGGCATTCAGACGTTCAATGAACGCCACTATGAAGCAGTGGCAATGCCCGAGGATTCGCCATTTTCTGCTTATACGCATGGACGTTTTCGGCACAATAACCAAGAATGGTATATTTTTATGCCAAGTCTTTTGGCGGAAGACCCCCATTATTTAGAAGCGGCACTATAAACAATAACCAATTTAATCCGTAATTTATAAGTAGAGGAATGATCGTCCATGGATACCAAAACTACGAGTATCAACACCAGTACGAATTCTCCTGTGATTATTTCATCAGAAAAAAATACCCTTGATCAAGCCAATCGTGAATCCAAAAAGTGGATGAATTGGGCGATTTTGAGTGCCGTCATTGCATTAAGTGCGTTTATTTTCTTAGTTTATCATTTGTTAAATCAAGCCCCCATTACAGGGACTAGCAGTAATATTGGTGCATTAACCCAAGGGATTAGCCAAGATTTGAATAAATCATTGGCAGGCAAAGATAAAGCCAGTATTGAGCAAGGGCTGACAAGCCTACAAAGCAATGCGACTGCCATTGATGATGCCATCAAAGATGCCAGTGTCGCTAGCCAAGCCCCAGAATTGGTATCAGGCTGGGCGGAAAACAAACAAAAAATCGACTTTATCCTAAAAAACAAACAACAATTGGTGGAAGTCGGTACATCATTGAATGACTTAGATACCAATTTGGATACCATTCAACGCCAATATCGCCAGTTAGCCGAAAAGATGCTGGTCAATCGTGCCAGTGTTAATCAAGTTGCCATTGCCAATAACCAAGTTTGGCTCAGTGAAAAAATTAGCCACACTATCACCCAATTAAAAGCAGGGCAAGCCACTGACCTAAAACAACTGGTGCAAGATGCCCAATTGATGGGTGCGACCTTAGATGCCGAGCAGACAGGCACGCAGGCGATTGAACGAGTGAGTAATGGGGCGTTATTACAAGACTTGAGTGAAATCAAGAAAACCTATGATACCAGTATCAAGCCAACGGTCGATAAACTCAGTCAAGCCAGTGATTTGAATAGCCAAATTCGCCAACAAGCGACTGCGGTCGATAATTTTGCCAAACAGCATTCAAACGTTGTGGCGACTGCCCAAGCCAGTGGTCAAAATAATTTATTGTATGTGTGGTTACCTGCGGTAGCGATTTTGTTGGGCTTTTTATTCGCCATTTACTTCTTGAATCGTCAGCTCAAAGCCAGAACCGAAGCCGAACGCAAATTGGGTGAGCGTGAAACCCAACGCCAACGCCACGAGATGGAGCTTGAATCTGACCGTGCCAAAAAGATTCAAGAAGAAAATGAACGTAACCAGATGGCGATTTTGCGATTGCTCGATGAGTTGGGTGACTTGGCAGAGGGTGACTTGACCGTCAATGCTACTGTATCAGAAGACTTTACAGGGGCGATTGCCGACTCAGTGAACTTTGCGATTGACCAATTACGTCAGTTAGTATCGGCAATTAACGTCACCGCAGAGCGAGTCGCTCGTGCATCTGACCAAACACAGGCGACTGCAGTTGAGCTTGCGGAGGCTTCTGAAAGCCAAGCCCAAGAGATTGCTGGGGCTTCGGCTGCGATTAATGAGATGGCAGTGTCGATTGACCAAGTATCATCAAATGCGTCTGAATCAGCCTCGGTTGCTGACCGTTCGGTAGCCATTGCCTATAACGGGGCAACGGTGGTACAGCGTACCATTGACGGTATGAATACCATTCGTGACCAGATTCAAGAAACCTCAAAACGTATCAAACGTTTGGGTGAGTCATCACAAGAAATTGGTGATATCGTTGGATTGATTAATGACATTGCTGACCAAACCAACATTCTAGCACTAAACGCTGCCATTCAAGCATCGATGGCAGGGGAAGCAGGTCGTGGTTTTGCGGTGGTTGCGGACGAGGTACAACGCCTTGCAGAACGTTCAGCCACAGCGACCAAACAGATTGAAACACTGGTTAAGACCATTCAGGCGGATACCAACGAAGCGGTTATGTCGATGGAATCTACCACCGCTGAGGTTGTGCGTGGTGCAAAACTTGCCAAAGACGCAGGTGAGGCACTCGAAGAAGTACAATCAGTATCAAATAACCTTGCAGAGCTGATTCAGAGCATCTCGAATGCTGCTCGTCAACAGGCAGCTTCCGCAGGTCATATCTCGAATACCATGAACATTATTCAAGATATTACCTCACAGACGACCTCTGGTACATTGGCAGCTGCTCGTTCGATTGGACAGCTCAATGAGATGGCGGCAGCGTTACAAGAGTCGGTATCTGGCTTTAAGTTACCTGATGAAGCCTTCCATCATGCCTAATATGTTGACCAATGTTTTGGGGTCTGTTCAAAATTTTAGGATTTGCTTCAAAGATACAAGCATGATAATCAAGGGTGGTTTAACCACCCTTCGTTTTATCTGTTTTTGTGGCTTGTTTGGCTGTGTAAAGCGTTGAGATTATTTATGAAAAAATATTCGCTGACGGCTAACGAACTTAGCTTGTGGCTCAAATATATCGAACACCAAGTGGGGTTTATTTTACCCAGTCAGCAAGTGAGTTGGGTGAAAGGGATTATTGAGCGTTATTTATTGGCACAGCAAGTAACCAGTACCGAGTTTTTACAGCAAATTACCAATGACAATCAGCTTTACCATCAACTATTTGATGATATCTTAATTCCACATACGCAATTTTTTCGGCATTTGCCCACCTTTGACTTTGTTGAACATTATGTTGCCAATTGGCGAGAGCAATATTGGGGGCATGGGGCGTTGGCAAATGATGAACCGCCAAAGTCCAATTTACCGATTTCACCTGTTTTGACGGCTTGGAGTGTGGGTTGTGCCACAGGGCAGGAAGTGGTGTCAGTGGCGTTGAGCATTGCCAAGCAGTTGGGTGAGTCTGGACGCTTTAAGGTATATGGTTCAGATTTTAATCAGCAAGCATTGGCTTATGCTAGGCAAGGGCTATATGAGATTGCTGAGTCGGCTTATATCCCACAGCGATATCATGCGTGGCTCAAGTTTGTGACCCTTGGTAAGGTGCAGGTCGTTGATAGTGTGCGTGCTAAATTGCAGTTTTTTAGTAAAAATTTGGTGGATTATGAGCAAACCATGCCTGTGCTACCCAAGCAGTGCCAGTTAATCCTGTGTAATAATGTGTTAATTTATTTTCGACAATTTGAACAACGTGATGTGGTACAATTTTTGCTTGAATATTTGGCGGATGATGGGATTTTGTTGTTAGGGGTGGGGGAGTTACCGCAATTCAACCATCCTCAGTTGGTGAAATTACCGTTATCACACATCAATGGCTATCGCAAGGTCAATGCCCCAGCGTGGTTAAAGCAACGTTTAAAACAAGATATACAACAAAATATACATAAGCCAATGAGCTTTCGTGACTAACAAACAAAATATGGCTGAATGCTACACAAGTTAAGCATTGAATGTTATGATAGGTGGGTGTTGAGGCAAGGGCAATGCGTCAATCAGCTTAAAAAAATAGCACCAAATCACAGAATAATTTTCACAATAATATGAGCCGTTAGATTACTAGGAACAGGGTATGAGTAAACAACGCACCTTAATCGCTTTAGATTGGTTGATGCCAGTGTTGCAAGACGTGTTTGATGAACTAAACCGTTTGTTGCAACACGATGAAAAACCAATGCCTTGGGCTGAGATAGGGCAAGCGTTGCACCAAATTACAGGGGCATTAAAGCTTAGTAATCAAGCGTTGCTTGCGAAGTTTTCGGACATCTTAGAGCAGGTGGTGTTAGGGCTTGAACAGCAATCGCTGACAGGGCTTGAGCTGTTTGAACTAAAACAAGCGGTGTTGCTGTTACAGCATGAAATTACCCAGTTGCAAAGCAAACAACAATTGCATGATACATGGTTGGTTGACCGTATCAATTATTTTGGGGCGATGGTCGGTGAGCCACCTTATGTATTGGCGACAGCGACTGACCATTCAGCCAATCAGGGTGTCGATGGGGCTATCACTCCCACATTGCCTTTGTTACCCAATATTCCCATTCCTTTGGTGACACAACCTTCCGCTGTGGCTTATCTGAGTAAACTGTTGATTTTATGGCGTTATTCCACGCTTGAGCTATTAAAGCAAGACCAAAACAACCCTGATATGCTCGCACACCTTGCGAAGGTGGCGAAATACCTTGCCAGTTCCCCCCTAAATAGTGCGATGCGTCAAATTTGGCATTTGGTTAGTTTATGGCTAGATAGCTTGGCTCGCAATGAAAAACCCACGCCCAGTCAGTATGTGATGCTATTGGAGCATTTAGAACGATTGTTGATGGATGACACCTATGATGAGCCTGATTTGGCGACAGGTCGTTTGGCAATGGATATTTTGTTAAATCTTAGCCAATTGACTCATCAAACGGACGATACCAAAAACCTGCTCAATGATTTGGATTTTATCAAAAATGCCAATGACGATACTTTGTTTAGCCAATTGTTAGCCAAACTTGAACGTGCAATTTATCAAATACAACAGCCTGCGGTGATTTTGCCTGTTTTAGAAAGCATCAAAGCGACATTGGCAAGCCGTGGCTGGGCGTTTTATCAGCAACAATTGGAGCAAGTGATTGCTGATACACAGTTTATGCTGGCTGATGACATGATGGCAAGTAGCCTTGCTTGGCAAGTGGAGCGTCAATTACAAGATTTGTATAGCCAATTGCTCGAAACCTTGTCGACTTTGGAATCCCAGATTGGGATTGCCCATTTTGCGTATGCGGTGAACCCTGAGCAAGAGGCGGTGAGAACCACCCGTGTGCATCTAGAAAATATTAAATTAGCCTATAATAACTATAGTCAAAGCCATGACCATCAAGCCTTGCAAGTCAATGATGATATGGTGGCGATTATTCAAGTATTTGGGTTGTTAGGATTGACACGCCCACAAGAATTGATGGAGCAGTTACGCCTATTATTTAACCGTATTCACAAAAATAAAATTGATGTATTGTCTTGGGAAGCCAATGATTTAATTGCCGAAATGATTGCTCAACTTGAGCTATTTTTGGATTACCTATCCCATCAAAGTGTCAGTGATGAGTTACTTGATGTGACGCAGTCACAGCTTAACCGTGCTAATTTACTGCTAAAACGCTTGATTGACACGCCACTGGATAAAACACAATTACCTTCTCGCCATAAAACTTTCCCAGCCAAAACCGTGGTGTATGATGACAATGGGGAAGTGGTGCTTGAGTCTGTGGCAGAATCACAAGCGGTGACAGAGTCACCAGAAGCAACAGAAAATACCGATGAAATCACGGCTGTTGACGTGGTAGACGTGGCGGGTATGGATGACATTGAAGCGAAAGCTGATGTTGAAGCCAATCGTGACGTGATTGCCACGGATGCTGATACCCCACACACCTTGACACCTAAGCCAGCCATCTTGTCAGAAGCCTACCTCACGGCTCGCCAGTTATTAAAACCTGATGACTATAGCATGGACGATGAGATACGAGAAATCTTTATCGAAGAAGCCGAAGAAGTGTTGGGTGAGATGGATGACAATTTACCCACATGGCAACAAGACCCACAAGACCTCGCTTCGCTTAAAGAAATTCGCCGTAACTTCCATACCCTAAAAGGTTCTGGCAGAATGGTGGGGGCATTCCAAGTCGGTGAAATGGCTTGGGCGGTTGAAAATATGCTAAACCGTGTGCTAGATGGCACATTGCCTATCACGGATGAGGTGGTTGGATTTATCAGTGAAACTCGACAAAATATTCCTACTTTGGTGGAAGATTTTGCTAATCAACGTGAGCCACGCCTTGACCCTGCAGTGACCATTCTTAAAGCCAATAATCTGCTACAAGGTCAGCCAATTAATACAGGGCTTCCAACCGTTGAAACTGTTGAAAATCGTATTGATAACGTCAGAGATGCCAAAACCAGTGATGCCGAAATCAGCGTTGCCGAAGCCAACATGACTGAAAGTAGCAACAAAGTAGACGAAAAAAAAGCAGATGCTGACGATGTTAACAAGGCAGATAGCACTGAGTTAGCTACTGCCAGTCAAGCTACGAGCATCGCAAAGACTAGCTTGCCAATGGGCCAAAGCATCGTGTTACCTGCGGTGGTGCAACAACAATATGACGAATTGACCGAAGTCACTGATTCGGTGATTGATCCAGATATTCAAGAAATTTATATCGAAGAAGCCCAAGAAGTCCTTGAAACCATCACGCCTTTATTTGACACATGGCAAGCCAATCCCAGTGATACTGATACCCTAAAAGAAATTCGCCGTGGTTTTCATACCCTAAAAGGCTCAGGTAGAATGGTGGGTGCGAACCAATTGGGCGAGCTTGCGTGGTCGATTGAAAGTATGCTCAATCGTGTGCTAGATAATACCATCACCGCCAATGAGGGCGTGGTGGCATTGGTTGGCGATGTGATTCATGCTTTTGGGGGATTGGTGGATATTTTTGCCCAAAACCGTACCGATTACCCAGATACCTTAAAAATTTGGTCAGCAATTGCCAATAGCTACACTAAAAAACATGGCGATAGCTTTGATTATCATGCCATCATGGGGGCGAGTGCTACCACGCAGGCTCAAGCCAGTTCAGCGTCAGCCAATCCTTTAGACAATGTGCCAAGCGTTCAAGCGTCTTCAGATGACAGCCTAGATACCGACAATGAGGAAATCAATGAGGTATTTTGGGAAGAATCGCAAGAATTGATTGCCAAAATTAACACCTTTATTGAATCGCATAACGATGAAGATACGGTAAATATTTCTGATGAACTGGTACGTTCATTTCATACCTTGCGAGGCGGTGCAGGGTTATCCGAGTTGCCACGTATCTATAAATTGAGTGGTGCGGTCGAAGAAAGTTTGGCAGAGTTATTGCGTAAAGAAGTCCCATTGACGCAAGAGCAAATGGCGGTATTGCAAGAAGCCACGCAAGATTTACAACAATATTTGGTGGATTATCAATCGCAACATTCGGTACGGCCTCAACATGACGATGATGAGCATATCCATGATATTACGCAACAATTGATGAGTAATGCCGAGCGTTATGCAAGCAATACCCATGCTACTGTCCAGTCTTTGCTAGAGCTAGGTATTGATGATTTATTAGATGCTGACCAGTATTTTGCGGATAAATTTGCCCAACAGAATGATGAAGTCGCTGAGTATGCCACATTGCTAGAAAGCCAAGCAGAAAAGCTTGCCAATGCCAGTGTGGGGGTCAGTTATTTGGTGATTCCTGAAACGTTGCAAATTGTGTATAACAAACTGATTCATTATCCACAGTTTGTCAAAGACCCACAGGTAGTTGAGCAATTGACCGCTTTACATCAACAGTTGATTAATATGTTTGATGCGATTGCGGCAGGGCTGAGTGTGGTGGTGGATGTCGATGGTATCAGCAAAATCAAGCAACTATTGGCAGATAAACAATACCATGCTGAGATGGATGCGATTGAGTATGAAGCGATTTATACGGATATCGAGTTGTTGGAAATTTTCTTGGATGAAACCCAGTCGGTTCGTCCTGAGATGCAAAAATACTTTAACCAATGGCAAAACAACCTTACCAATCTTGAGGGCGTCAGTGAGCTACGCCGTCATTATCACACCCTAAAAGGTGGGGCGAGCATGGTGGGTATTAATAGTATTGCCAGTATTGCCCAGCGTGGTGAATACTTATACGATAGGATTGCCACCGCACGTATTCCAAGTGATACCGACATTGCGTTGGTGATGCAAAAGACCCATGAAACCTTGTTGGCTCAGTTGCAACAGGTGACCCAAAATCAACGTTCGTTCTTTGCCCATGATTTGATTGCCCAGCTTGATGCGATTTTAGCAGGCAAGGTGGTGGCACGAGATATTATTCCTGCTGTGCCGTTGATTGTAGAAACCAGTCAAGAAGAGCTTGCCAATACCAATACAGAAGCCAGTGGTGGTGATGATTCGGTCACGCCTGTTTCTGATGCCATGTATGTGCAAGAGATTATCAATAACTTTGAAGAACGCCGACTCGATACATGGCATGGGCATGAGCCTGATGAGGATATTTTGGCGGTATTCTTGGAAGAAGCCAAAGAGCTGGTCGATAGCAGTAGCCAAAATTTGCAAGCTTTCCGTAATAATAACAGCGATGTGTCTGCGTTACAGGCGTTGCAACGTGAGCTTCATACCATCAAGGGTGGCGCAAGAATGGTCGGTGCAGAAGGCTTGGCAAACCTTGCTCACGAGATGGAAACCATTTATGAAGAGTTAGGCAGTCGCCGTAAGCCAGCCACACGGATGATTGGTAATCTATTGGCAACCTGTCACGACTGGTTGGCAAGCTCATTGTATGTCCTTGAAAATAAATACAATCCACAAACACCAACCCCATTAATTCGTGCGTTACAAGATTTTTCACATAATCCTGATAGCCTAAAAGAAATTCCAACCGCTTCGCTTGCCAATCAGATTGAGCAGATTGATATTTATAAAAGCAGTTTGAATGAAGAAAGCGTGGATAAAAAAGTACGTGATTTGACACAGATTCCTTCCATGCGTGGCAACTTTGAACACGAACAAGACCAAGGTAATGCCAATGCTGAGATGCTACGGATTTCCGCAGGTTTGATGGAACGCATGATTAACTTATCAGGTGAGTCAGCGATTAACCGAGCTCGAATTGAAATGGGGATGACCAGTCTGACCCATAACCTTGAGGAAATGGGTGGCACGACCCAACGTTTGGTAGACCAACTTCGCCGTATGGAAACGGAGCTTGAGATTCAGATTCTCGCCCAAATCGGTGATGAAATTGATACAGAATTTGACCCATTAGAAATGGACCAATATTCTGCCCTAAACCAATTATCTAAGTCATTATCCGAGTCTGCCTCGGACTTGGTGGATATCAAAACCACCATGCTTGATACCACTCGTGATACAGAAAATTTATTATTGCAACTCTCTCGTACCCAAGCCGAATTACAAGATGGCTTAATGAATTCACAAACCGTTCCGTTTTCTCGAATTACCCCACGGTTACAACGTATCGCTCGTCAAACAGCGACCGAGTTGGGTAAATCGGTGGAATTGCGTATCTTAAATGATGACGGCGAGCTTGACCGTAATATCTTAGAACGTATCACCTCACCGCTTGAGCATATGCTACGCAATGCGGTTGACCACGGTGTTGAAAAAACCCAAGAACGTATCGAAGCAGGTAAATCCAGAACAGGTTTGATTACCCTTGAGGTAGTGCGTGAAGGGGGTGAAATTGTTATTCACTTGACGGATGATGGTAAAGGTATCAATGTTGAAGCGGTACGTAAAAAAGCCATCGAACAAGGTCTGATTTCTGCCAATGATACCTCACTAAAACCTGTGGATATCATGCAATTTATCTTCAATGCAGGCTTATCGACTGCCAAAGCCGTGTCGCAAATCTCAGGGCGAGGCGTGGGCATGGACGTGGTACAAAGTGAGGTCAAACAGCTGGGTGGTGTGGTGTTGGTCGACTCCGAAGCAGGCAAAGGCTCTCGCTTTACCATGCGTTTGCCCTTAACCGTGGCGGTATCTGATGCGTTATTGGTCAAAGCAGGCGATAAACATTTTGCCGTGCCACTGGTGCAGATTGAACGTGTGGTGCGTATCAATGCTGAAACGATTTACCAATTCCATAGTCTGCAAGCCACAACACTAGATATTGATGGTGAAGAGTATCGTTTACGTTACCTCAACCAAATCTTATTTGGTAGTGACCCATTAGAGGCCGTACGTCAACATGCGGTGAGTGTACCGATTATCATCATTCGTACCGAAACAGGGCAAAGAATGGCATTGCAAGTGGATGCCCTTGAAGGCTCACGAACAGAAGTGGTGGTCAAGCCATTGGGCAGACAGCTATCACACGTGGCAGGGATTTCATCAGCGACCATTATGGGGGATGGTTCGGTGATGCTGATTTTAGACCTAATCGCTTTGATGCGTAATGCTTCAGTCATCCAACGTTCCGAACACAAAAAAGCCACCCCAGTCCGCAAATCCACCCGTAAGCCTATTGTGTTGATTATTGATGACTCGGTTACGGTACGTAAGGTAACCTCTCGCTTACTTGAGCGTAATGGCTATGAAACTCAAATTGCGACCGATGGTGTCGATGCCCTAGAAAAACTACAACAATTAACCCCAGATATCATGTTGTTAGATATCGAGATGCCTCGTATGGACGGATTTGAGGTGGCGAATCAAGTACGACATAATCCTCGTCTCAAAGACGTACCCATTATTATGATTACCTCACGGACAGGCGAAAAACACCGTGAACGTGCTTTGGCAATTGGGGTCAATCAATACCTTGGTAAACCATTCCAAGAAAAAATCCTATTGGATACTATGGCAGAACTGCTACCTGACAGTCACCCAACCAATGAAGCCCAATCATAAGCTAAGGTGATGGTAGCCTCATGTATGAAGTCGCAGGACAGACCAATCCACCCCTAAAGTTCATTGTCGTTGCTGAAAGTAATCAGCAACGCTTGGCTTTTAGCGATACCATTCGTGAGTGGGGCTTTGATTTGATTGATTGTTTATCAACTGAGCAACTGACTGCAAAACACTTTCAACAACCTGTAGACGTGTGGTTGGTGGATACCGAAGCAGATTATGAGGTATTGCAGACCATTGAGCAGACGGTTCAAGCTACCTATAAATATGTGGTATTAGTCGGATTTGTGCCAGCTCCTTATATTAATGAAAGCCAACCCTACGCCAAATGGCAACGTCAACTCAAACGCAAATTAGCTCAGACCTTGCTACGCCCCGATTTATTACCCAAAGATGAAGAAAATATTTGTGGTATTGAGCCTTGGCGGTATGTGGTATTATTGGGGGCTTCAATGGGTGGACCTTTAGCGGTCAAAGAGTTTTTGGATGAACTACCTGCAAGCTTGCCAATTACGATTTTATTAGCCCAACATTTTAACCAAAATATGCTCAATACTTTACCACGTGTTCTGAATCGTCATAATGATTGGCGTTGCGAGGTAGTTACCACAACTCAACAATTATTATCAGGGCGATGTCATATTATACCTATTGAGCAATCCATCGTATGCGACTCGAATGGGCGAGTGATTATCCAAAAAGTACCGTGGCAAGGCATCTATAAGCCTAATATTAGCCAAGTTATTCACAACTGTAGTGATGCTTTTGGTAATAATTTGATTAATATTATCTTTTCGGGTATGGGCAATGATGGGCAAGATGCCGTTCCATACGCCAAACATAATGGCAGTAGCATTTGGGTGCAAAATCCCATTGGTAGCACCTGTACCAGTCAACCACAAAGTGCGATTGATACAGGGGAAGTCGACTATGTGGCAACGCCAAAAGAAATGGCTCAAGCCTTGATTACCCTCTGCAAAACCAAACGGATGCCTAAAGATAATGCCTTAGATGGCTGTTGCTAAATAGTTATTCCTAAATAATTAACGAGAATCCTATGGCAAATGATTTAATAGATGATATAAGTCGACATGATAGTATTGGTCTACTGAGTGTCACCAAAGGGCATTTAGATATTGCTCGTATTCCTGTGGTTGAAGGCCCTGATTGGATTATTCCCAAATCACTTATCTTGGCTATCACACCCTATCATGAGCGAATTTGGACGTATTTATGGCAAGGACAAGAAGTATTTGTCTATCAATTACTGCCTAAAGAACAACAATCAGACTATCTGCTAGTTCTAGAAAGTGCCACTGATGTGCATCGGGTTGGCTTACAAATTGCGGGTGAAGTACAATTTCATTCGGTACGTATTGCGGATCTCAAAGATGCTGATGATGAAATATATCATCAGACCCTTGCGACACTGTACCCAAAAATGTTGGAAAATATTCAAGCTCCTGCTGAATCAGAAAAGCTTGGGTATAAAACTAAAGTAACAGAACATGATTTTGTCTATCAACCAGTGATTTTACAAGACGAACTGTGTATCATACCCAACTTAGATAAATTATCACATTTCTTGGTTGACCTTGATAGTTAATTTGAGATAGCCCTATTTTATTTTTGAGAATTTGTTATGACATTACACGCACCATTACCCACGAGTCAACCCCTACAGTCACATGGTATTACCAAATGGTCATTGATGACACGGGTGTTTCATTGGACGAGTTTGATACTGCTATTCGTCACTTGGGTGATGATTGAAATGAATGATGATGCCATTGATGATACCTATTTGGACTATCATAAAGCCTTTGGTTTGAGCGTATTACTGTGGACGTTGGCACGTTTGGTGAATCGTGTGTTGACACTCAAAAAAATCCCTGCCCCTGTCCCAATGCCAAAATGGCAAACAGGTATTTCGCATTTTACCCATTTGATGTTGTATGTGATTTTGCTTGCCATGCCAATCGCAGGTTGGTTGACCGTGATGTTTTCGGGTGAAGGTGTGAGCTTTTTTGGCTTGTTTGATATCCCAGCGTTTGTGAGTGAAAATGGTGATTTAGAGAATTTCTTTGAAAAAATGCACAAGAATTTATTATGGGCATTGCTGTTGGTATTTACTGCATTACATGTTGGTGGGGCGTTATATCATCAGTTTATTCAAAAAGACAATTTAATCAAACGGATGCGGTAAGATATCGTTTTATCAATTCATCGTATTGTATAGTGATTCTGAAGTTATAATAAACACCGCTCGCCCTGAGCCTGTCGAAGGGTGGCGGTCTTCCACTTCGCAAGGCATAAGTCCAAGATTTAGCACTGCAAACAGGGCGTATGCAATACGCCCCTACGAATTTACCTTTTGGGTTTGGTATAATATTGTTTAGTTTGCTTACTGCATTTAAATTCCGTGGGTTACGCCAAAAAGACGGCTACCCCACGCTATAGTTTGTCCTGTGTTACAGGAATTTTGCTATAAATTCAAGGTGTTAAAAGGTGCGTATGACGCACCTACACCATTCAAATCACAGCCGTTCTGGCAAGTTGATGTTCATTTCCAATACTTCCATATTGGCTTCGGTATGATGCTGAATGTTGACATCATCAATTTGTACGCCAGATACATAGGTATTCACCACGGCAAGAATTTCACGCTTCATTTTTTCGATACGCTCAGGGGTGAGACGGTTGTGTAGGCGGTTTTCACTGGCTACGATGACTTTGAGGCGTTCGGCAGCGGTATTGGCACTGTTTGATTTGTGTTCGCTACCAAAAAGGCTACTCCAGAATCCTTTTTTCATATCTTAACCCCCAAACCAACGTTGTAAGAAACTTTTCTTTTTCACATCAATATGGCGGTAGGGACGGTCTTCACCCAAAAACCGAGCCACCATATCATCATAGGTTTGCCCTGCTTTGGAGTCTTTGTCCATGATGACAGGTACACCTTGGTTGGAGGCTTCTAGCACGCTGTTGCTTTCAGGAATTACGCCCAACAATGCAACTTTTAGAATGTCTTTGGAGATACTATCAATATCCATCATTTCGCCACGTTCGGCACGTTCGGCATTGTAGCGGTTGATGACAAGGTGTTCACGTACAGAACCTGTGCCTTCTTCGACTTTTTTGGTGCGACTTTGTAAAATACCAATGATGCGGTCAGAGTCACGCACGGAGGAGATTTCAGGATTGGTGACGATGATGGCTTCGTCTGCATGGTACATGGCGAGTTGAGCCCCACGTTCAATCCCTGCAGGAGAGTCACACACGATATAGTCAAATTGTTTGGAAAGTTCTGCCATGACTTCTGCCACACCCTCATCAGTGAGTGCGTCTTTGTCACGAGTTTGGCTGGCAGGGAGGATAAATAAGTTGTTCAGTTCTTTATCTTTGACCAAGGCTTGTGACAGGCGAGCATTACCTGTGATGACATCGACAAAGTCATACACGATGCGATTTTCACAGCCCATAATCAAGTCGAGATTACGTAGTCCTACGTCAAAGTCAATGACGACTGTTTTAAAACCACGTAATGCCAATCCTGTGGCAAATGACGCACTGGTGGTGGTTTTACCCACGCCACCTTTTCCAGAAGTTACAACAATAATTTTTGCCACGTGGCGTTCTCCTATTATTTTGCGATATAGGTTGGATAGTGATAAAGTGTTAGTTTATCATAAAAAAATCCATCATAGCCTAATTATTCATCAGACTAAATACCAAGCCTTTTCCGTCTTGATAGCTGACTTGCACGGCTTGATTGATACATTCACTGGGGATATTTTCTTTTAGGCAGTAAGTGCCTGCGACCGATACCAAGGACGGATTAAAGCGTAAACAGAAAATCTTGGCATTTTTGTCGCCTGTTGCCCCTGCCACCAAACGCCCTTCGGCTTTGCCATAGACGTGTAGACTATAGTCGGTGATGGCTTCTGCCCCTGCGTTGATACCTTGAGTCAAAATCACGTCACCGCCCACATGATTGATGCTTTGTCCTGAGCGGAGCATATATTGACAAACAAGGTCGCCATCCACGTGTGAGCCATAATGATTGGGGATTTGTAAAAAGTTATCGCCATCTGTAAGGCTTGTATTGGTTGGTTCAAAGGGGGTGCTATCAGTGTCTGAGGTGGTAGCTGGGTTGGGGGCAGTGGTTGGTTGAGCCAGTGTGGCTGTTAGTGTTTGGGTTGATTCGGTGGGTTGTTTGGCTTTTGTTTTATGCTTGCCATCAATACGTTCACCATCGGCAGGAAAGATGGCGATTTTGAGGTTTTTGGCTTGTTCATCCAATAAGCCTGTGATGATGCCAATCGGTTGCAACCCCAGTTGCCACAGCATCTCCCATAGTTTTTTAAGTTCGAGAGAGTGCTGACAACTGACCAAAACGGGTAAATTGGTTTGGTGTTGCTTGCCCAGTTTTTGGGTGAGTTTATCACGGATTTTTTCGATATCGTCCCCTTCGATATTTAGACGGCTAAAGCTCAGCATACGCCCTGTCAGTTTGATTTTAACAGGTAAGGTATCACTGGTTTTATCGGTCACAGCAAGGGGTTGGGTATCAGTGATGGCATTTTTTTCACTGTTATTTTTGCTGTTATCTTTACTATTATTGTTGATGGTTGATTCGGTCGCAGTCACGGTTGTGCTCACAGTTTGATTCCAGTTGCTTGATGTTTCCATTGTTGTATTTTGACTTGCTCGGTGAGGGCTGTCAAACTTTCTTCAATAATTGAGCCGACTAGTTTTTCAAGGGCAGGGCTGGTGGTGTCAACTTTGGAAAGTTGTTCGGCAATTTCTTGATATACCGTTTTGAGGGTATCGGGTTGGGTCAGATTTTTGCTTAACGATAAGGTGAGATTTTCCCCAATATGTTGCCCAAGCCCTAGCATTTGGCTTTCTATCAGCCCGCCTGCGATGGGAATCATCCGCATGATACGGCGTAGCTCTGGGGTGTTGACCAAGGCTTGTTGGATGGCTTCACCGACTTGTTTGGCAAGTGGTTCGGCAAATTTGGGCGGTTGATTGGTAGGGGTGCTAAGTAAGGGGGTCACTTCTTGTTCGAGTAGCTCGACAATCACGGTTTGTATCTCAAGGCGGTGTTTATCAATGATATTTTGTACCAACCGACCATTGGTGAATTGCAATTCGCTACGGATATTCTCAATTGCTGTCAAAATCACACGGTCAGAAATCTCTTCCAATACCACGTGATAATAAAATTTGGCAGTTTTTAGCCAGCTTTTTGGGACGACTTTATAGCCCATTTGGTGCAAACGATAGCCAATCACCCCTGCACGTAACAAACGCAATGCACGTAATTGCGGTAAACAGCCTAACACCTCATACCAATGTACAAAGGGGAAGAAAAACCAACGGTAATGGCGTTTTTGGTAAATTGCTAACCCCCAACGCACCACCAATTCCGCCACCAAGAAAATGGTGAAAAATCCGCCCAATGTTTTGAGCGGGCCATGAATATGCTGTTGATACGCCATTAATAAATCAGCAAAACCAAGCCATCGACCAATGGATGCCATAAAGGTACTGGTTAATAGGCTGTCTAGCCCCATCAAAAATAAATCAATGACAATTAACACCAACATCGCCATATCATAAATCAACTGCCAACGGCTAGGCGGTGTTTGACTTTGGTTGGGTGTGGGGATAAGGGGGATTGTATCGTTGGAGGTATTAGGCGTATTAGGCATGGTTGGGTTCATAAGCTACTCAAAATTGGGGCATCATAAAAATGGAGATTTAGTTGTTAAATTCTGCCAACATGGTTTGCATACGTTGGTCTTTTTGTTGCCATAGTTGGTCTAGCCACTCATACACATCGGCTTTGGTTTGAGCATCATCACTAAAACGCCCTGCTAACAAACGGTCTAACAAATCCTTTGGCACTTCGATAGGACGAATATCCACCCCAATTCGGCGAATATTGCCTTGCCATAAATCTTGATAAGTCGGAATGCCATCTGGATAAACAATCGTCATATCCAGTACGCCATCCACTTTATCGCCCAATGCCCCCAAAGCCAATGCCACGCCCCCTGCTTTTGGCTTGAGGAGATGCTGATAGGGTGATTTTTGTTTGGCGTGCTTTTGGGGGGTAAAGCGAGTCCCTTCAATAAAATTCAGCAAAGTAAAAGGTTTACCCATTAATAAATGACACGCTCGTTTGGCTTCTTCGATATCACGGGTTTTTAGGGCAGGATTTTTGGCAATCGCTTCTTTAGAGTAGCGTTTCATCATCGGAAAATCCAAAAAATAAAACGCCTGTCCCACCACAGGGATATACAATAACTCATGCTTGGTAAAAAAACGGGTCAATGGCAAACGTTTATCACTAATATATTGAATCAGTGTGGTATCCACCCATGATTGATGGTTACTTAACAGAATATACTTGCCATTTTCTGACACACTGTCAGGCATACTGACTCGTAAATCAATTTGCGGTAATAGCTTATTAATCAAATGGTTATTGGTGCGAATCCAATAATTAGCCATTTTTAGTACGGATTTATCTGCTACTTGACTACCCGTTAACGCTTTTATCGCCCCCATACTCCACAATGGCAACCCCAATAACAAGGAATTACTGGTAATCGTCCCTGCTGTCGTCACAAATGTGGTGGCTTTTGCTACTGGTGGAGCGACTTCACGAAGCTTACTTAGGGCAGATTGGAAAAAAGTGGGCGTGGCTTTTGTCGAGGCAGTTGGGCAAGTCATGGGGCAATCCTAACGATGATAGGGTGAAATCATGGTGGTTAGTGTAACAAAGCCATGTTGTGATGAACAGTCACCATAGAAAAACATATTTTGTAACAAATTAACCAATGATACCATAAGGTATGACAAAATATTACAAACAGCAAGGTGAATTACGGCATAATAATCACATCAGCAAGAACTAACACAGATTAATCATTTTATTTAGCGAATAAATCTTACAATTTTAATTTGGTTAGTTGATGCCAACTAAGTAGATGGAAAGCACCTTATATAATGTTTCCATTTATTGATATTAATAATACAGTGATATAATTTATCTAATCTACCCAAAACTTGAGGAGTATTCTCATGCGTACTAAATTATTAGTAGCCACTTTAGCATCAGGTGTTATCTTAACTGGCTGTGCCACTAGCCCAACAGGCACAACCATCAATGCACAAAATAAAGCCGCTATCGGTGGTCTATTGGGTGCAGTTGCAGGTGCAGGCGTATCAAAAGCCACTGGTGGCGAAAAAACAGGTCGTGATGCTGCGATTGGTGCAGTATTGGGTGCAGGCGTTGGCTACTACATGCAACAACAAGAAGCTCGCTTACGTGAACAAACGGCAGGTACAGGTATCGAAGTGACCCGTGACCCAGTGACCAACAACATCAACTTGTCTATCCCAGAAGCGATTACCTTTGATGTGGCTCGTTACAATATCAAATCAGGTTTTTATCCTACCCTAAATAAAGTGGCATCAACCCTAAATACCTACAACCAAAGCTCAATTCAAGTGAATGGCTATGCGTCAGTAGAAGGCAATGCAGCTGCTAACCAAACATTGTCACAAAACCGTGCCAATGCAGTGGCTCAGTATTTGGTTAACCAAGGTGTTGCCCCAAGCCGTATCAGCTCAGTGGGTCGTGGTGCGACTACCCAGTTTGGTTCATCATACGAACAAAACCGCCGTGTAGAAATGACCATTCTTGCACCACAAAGCGTTAACTAATATAACAGCTTTTGATTGTCAATTGTTTTCATTGGCAATTATAGTAATATAAAACGCCAAGCAAAGTTATCAAGCAAAGTTATCAAGCAAATTTTAAATGTGTTTGGTAACTTTGCTTTTTTATGGATTTTTTATTGAGTGATAGTGTGTCATCGCTTCCTGATTTCTTGTATAATATATGTATTCGTATATTGTCGATTTAAGTCTATTATTTTGGTAGATTTATTGATTGAGTTTTAATACAAGGGAGCGATTATGCGTGATATTGCAACAACTGATACAGCCAACCGTCAAAGCCGTTGGGTATTTTACTTAAAAAATAGCCTATCTGCCTTAGCCATGTTGTTATTGGTGGGCTGTCAAAGTCAATCATCTATGCTGACGAATAATTTTAGTTCATCACAATCTTCCCTATTGAGTCGCACCAATACTAATGATGCGAATGAGAACAGTGGTGGTCGTGATTCAGTGACCGCCAATCCTGCCAGAGCCTATTGTAGCAAAACAGGCGGTATCTCTTTGATTCGTCAAGATAAGCAAGGTAAAAACTACGTCATCTGCCAGCTAAGTAACGGTGATGAAGTCGATGAGTGGCAGTATTATAATCAAGCTTATAAACACTCTCGTAAAAACTAACTACAAAATCGTCACCACCACATTATCCCCACCATCAAGGGCGTTTTCATATAACGCCTTTAACTCATTAAATGAAGCCAATAGTTCTTTATCAAGATTGGGTTTTTTATCATTCCAAATGCCTTCTGGAAATAGCTTGGCTTGACGTAAGGATTTGAGCTTCATTTTCTCAAGGCGTTTGGCAAAGTTGACTTGCTCTAAGGCTTCAACGATTTCGGCAATCTCCGCCCAAGTACAATAAGCGATAAAATCAGCGTCTTCATCATCGCTAAAGGTTTCAACGCCTACCAACATTTCACTAAATGGGCTGTCTGGCACAGGGGTGCTGGCGGATTTTTCGGTCAAGATAAAGTGCATCACGTCCCATAATTTACCAATATCCACTTGGGGAATGTTGGCTTGACCCTCTAACGCCTCAATTTGTTGGAGTAGGTTATCGCCTTGGGCTTGTTTGAGTTGGTCTAGCGTGGTGTTATCCACTTGAAAATATACGGCTATCATAAAAATTCCTTGCAGTTCAAAAGCCCCCTCTTTCATAAAGAGGAGGTTGGGAGAGATTTAAACATCGTTATTTGTAGGTTGGGTCGAAGTATGACACCCAACATAAACATTAAATTGTTGGGTTTTGTAAACTCAATCCAACCTACGATGTATAAAAATACATCAATCTTAAAATATAAATTTTTGTTGGTTTATGACCCAATCAAATTGGAAGCCATGTTAATCAATAGGCTTGCATTGTTGACTTGCTATCCCCAATCGCTGTAACTCCAATGCGGTGAGGGCAATTTGCCGTGATTCGCCCACGCCCAGTTGCCCTAATTCAAAGCCACTGCTTGCCATACGAATCAGACGTAGACACGGTAGACCGACATGGGCAGTCATTCGGCGGACTTGGCGATTTTTGCCCTCAAAGATGGTGATGGCTAGCCATGTATTGATTTTGCGTTTACCGACCCCCTCAGGGGCTTGCCAAATTTGGGCTTCCACCGCTTCACTGTCTAGTACCTCGACTTGGGCAGGCAAGGTCAAGCCGTCTTTGAGTGCTACGCCTTGGCGAAGCTGTGCTAACTGCTCGGCAGTGGCGAACCCTGCGACTTGCACCCAGTAGGTTTTGCCTTGCTTTTTGCCTTGATTGGCTTTGGGTGGGTGGGTAAGGGCTTTATTGACTTGCCCATCATCGGTCAATAACAACAGCCCTTCGGATGTTGCGTCCAGTCGCCCAGCCACACGCAAGGATTTATCACGAAAATAATCACCCAGTGTGGCAAATGTATTGTTATCATCTTGGCGAAATTGGCTTAAAACCCCAAAGGGTTTGTTAAATAAAATTAGCTTGGGCATTTGGTATTTTGGCAATCAAAGAAATTGGTAATAGCGTAGCAAAGTTTTGTCAAAAAAACACAAAAAAAATGCTGTATTGGGTAAAATAGGGGATTTATTTACCGTTATTAAGGCTTGCGATTATGGGGCGATTACCCACACCTTTTTTGTCATTGACCGCTATGGATTGCCACGCCCATGCCAATCTTCAGCAGATACTGCCTGTATTACGCCCTTGGCTGATGGCTCAAGGCTCATTGACTGCCAAAATCGAAGCCTTGACAGGTGAACGGTTGACGGTGCGTCCGCAATTTGAAGGGCGTGAGCGGTTAAGCCGTGTTGAAGCCCAACAACTCGGACTGTCCGCCAACCGTCCACACAGTGCATGGGTGCGTGAGGCATTGCTGTATGGGCAAGCCGATGGCGAGGCGTGGGTATCAGCTCGGTCGGTGTTTCCGTTTGTAAGTCTGACAGGTGAGGCACGCCAACTTGCCAATTTGGGGACAACGCCCATCGGTTATGTGATGTTTGGGCGAGGTGGGGCGGTGTTGGATAAACGTTGGTTTGATAAAACTGAGAAAGGCTGGCAACGTACCACATTATACGATTGGCAAGGACGTAAATTATTGATAAGTGAATTATTTTTGGCTGAATTTACAAAAAATATTTTAGTATAAATAAGTTGTTCTATTTACCAATACTAAAATAAAATTTATAATCATAAACGTTGGATGATACTTGTTTAAATGACAAATAAGTATATTTTGTAGGGGTGTACTACATACGCCCAAAACATAAAAGTTGGAGTAATCTATGAAAATCACGGATATGGCAAAAAAATTAGCATTTGTTACAATAACTTTGGGTCTGATGAGTTCTGCCCAAGCAGGTTTTTTGGATAGTATTAACTCCATCCGCAATGTGGTGGGCGAGATTGGCTATACAGCAAACACCGTGACAGGGGCAAAAAATGCCACCAAAGAAATGGCGGACTCGTTAGGGGTTAATAAAGTGTTTGCTAAGCAAGCCGATACCGCCACAGATGGTGGATTGCAAAGCGGTGATATGTTGGTGAGCAAGCTTAATTCTGTCAAACTATATGCCAATAGCAATAAAAAGCAAGTCATCAACACCCTTAGCCAAGCTGACCAATTGGTATATATGGGTGAAGAAAAAAATGGATTTTTATTGGTGACCACCGATAAAGGGGAAGGTTGGGTCGAAAAACCGTTGGTTAATAAACAATAATATGGTTGTTTAAATCAACAGTAACCCAATCGCAAAAATGCCATTTAATACCAAAGACAGTCCTTTACAATTGGAGGGCTGTCTTTTTTGTTGAGAGAAATTCAGCTAATGTTGCGGAATGGGCTATAACTTAAAAACCAATTCATGTTACACTAAGCAGACTTTTTTGTTTTGCCCATTTTCCCTATCTCTTTTTGTGTTTGCCAAGGAATTTGCCATGTTTCAAAATATCAACATTCACCAATTTGACCCTGAACTTGCCCAAGCGATGGACAATGAAGAACAGCGTCAAGAAAGCCATATTGAGCTGATTGCCTCAGAAAACTACTGTTCACCAGCCGTGATGGAAGCCCAAGGTAGCCAATTGACCAACAAATATGCCGAAGGTTACCCAAACAAACGTTACTATGGTGGCTGTGAATACGTTGATGTGGTAGAACAACTTGCCATCGACCGTGCCAAACAATTATTTGGTGCAGACTATGCTAACGTCCAACCACACGCAGGTAGCCAAGCAAACAGTGCGGTATTTTTGGCATTGCTAGAGGCAGGCGACACGGTATTGGGTATGAGCCTTGCTCATGGAGGACACTTGACCCACGGTGCAAGCGTCAACTTCTCGGGCAAAACCTACAATGCCGTGCATTATGGTATTGATGAAAATGGTTTGGTGGATTATGACGAAGTGGCTCGCCTTGCCAAAGAACATCAACCAAAAATGATTATTGCAGGTTTTTCAGCGTATTCACAAGTGATGGATTGGCAAAAATTCCGTGAAATCGCTGACAGTGTTGGTGCGTATTTGATGGTGGATATGGCTCACGTGGCAGGTCTTGTGGCGGCAGGCGTGTACCCAAATCCAGTGCAAATCGCTGATGTGACCACCACTACTACCCACAAAACCTTGCGAGGCCCACGTTCAGGCTTGATTCTTGCCAAAGCCAACCCAGACATTGAGAAAAAACTCAACTCTGCGGTGTTCCCCGGTAATCAAGGTGGTCCACTGATGCACGCCATCGCTGCCAAAGCGATTTGCTTTAAGGAAGCCCTTAGCGATGACTTCAAAACCTACCAACAACAAGTGGTAAAAAATGCCAAAGCGATGGCAGAAGTCATTATGGCTCGTGGCTATGATATCGTGTCAGGTGGGACAGAAAATCACTTGATGTTAATCAGCCTCATCAAACAAGACATCACAGGTAAAGAAGCGGATAAATGGTTGGGCGATGCGTATATCACTGTCAATAAAAACGCTGTGCCAAACGACCCTAAATCACCCTTTGTGACCTCGGGTATCCGTATCGGTACGCCTGCGGTAACGACTCGTGGTTTTAAAGAAGCCGAAGTCAAAGAATTGGCAGGTTGGATTTGTGATGTGTTAGATAGTCGTGGTGACGAAAAAGTCCTTGCCGAAGTGCGTGAGAAAGTCACAGCAATTTGTGCCAAATTCCCAGTGTATCAACAAGCATAATATCGTTTAATTTGACATAAAAAATCGCTCAATGGAGCGATTTTTTGATGGGTTAATTTTTTGAATCTACCTCGAATGCCATCTTCAATACCAAACCAAAAAGTTAAAGTCGTAGGGGCGTAATGCTTACGCCCTATTTAAGATGTCAAATGTTGGGCGTATTCAATACGCCCCTACAATACGATATTTATTGGGTTTGGTCTAAGAAATAGAGGGCTATGACGACACTACGCCATGATTATTAAGCCATTGTAGTTTTACGCCCACGAAAGCGAGCAAAAAAGCCTTTCACTTTATCCGACAAGGTCACTTTTTCAGTTTCGGTGATTTCACTCACGGTATGGCGAAGTTGTAGTTTGGGCTGATTGACCAAGGCTTGATGATAGTCAAAGGCTCGCTGAATGCTCAGTTCGAGCATGGGCAGATTGGTGGGGCGTGGTAAATAGCGGTACACTTGCCCTTTATTAATCAAATCAATCAAGGTATGAGCATCTTTTAGCTCAGTTAATACCAATACCGCCAGTTCTGGAAATTGCTGTTTTAGGTTAAAAATCACAGGCGAGATATTTTCCCCACCCAAACTCACATCGGTAATCGCCACGCCATATTGTTGCTGTTCTAACAGTTGCACCGCACGCTCCAGTGAATACGCCCAGTCAATGATTAAATGCCCAAATTGTTGACGCATTTGCTGATAGACCAGCTCATTATCATCTAGCACCAATACTCGGCGTAAGGCTAAGGGTTGCGTAGAGGTCTGGATGGTTTCATCAAAGGCTTGTTTGGTTTGGGTGGCAATATCAGTGGCTTGTTGCACGACATTTTTGAGTTCATCGGTATGCCAAGGTTTGGTGATATAGCGAAAAATTTCACCCTCATTAATCGAGTGAATCACGGCATTGAGGTCGGCATAGCCTGTCAATAAAATTCGCACGGTATGCGGAGAAGCCTCTTTGACCGCTCGCAAGACTTCTGTTCCCAGTTGTTTTGGCATTCGTTGGTCGCTGACCACGACTTTGACATCGTGGGTGCTGACGTAGTTAATGAGAGCTTGTGGGTCGGTGGTGATGAAAACATCATGGGTGTCACGAAAGTGCATTTTTAGACTACGTAAAATACGCTCTTCATCATCAATAAAGGCGATTTTGGGCTTGGTATGTTTGATTGGGATGTCGATGCTCAGTTGGGTTGTTAGTTTATTCATGGGTTACTCACTCCATTTCAATGGCAAGTTTGGGGGCGGTATGAGGCTCAGTCGAGGTTTTGGGCAGGCGTAGGGTAAAGCGTGTGCCAGTGCCTTGTTGGGATTCTACGGTGATTTCGCCACGGTGTTGTTCCATGATTTGGGCAGAAATCGCTAGTCCTAAGCCTGTGCCTTCACCCACAGGTTTGGTGGTAAAAAATGGCTCAAAGATATTGTGCATCACTTCAGGTGGCATGCCTAGACCATTGTCAATGACTTTGATATAGACATTGTCGCTGTCTTCAAAGCTAGTGACTTTGATTTTGCCGTCATGCTGATTGGGCATGGCTTGCGAGGCATTATTTAGTAGATTTAATAATACTTGATTGATTTGTGATGGATTACAGCTAATAGCAGATACCGCTTGCAATTCGGTGATTACCTCTAGGTGTTTGAGGTTATTACGTGCGATGGTCAACGCACTGTGAATACAGTCATTGATATTGACCGATTTGATTTTGGCTTCATCCAAACGAGAGAAGTCTTTCAAACTCAGCACCAATTCTGAAATCTGCCCCACGCCAAATTGGGCATCGCTGATTAGGGCTTTGAGGTCATCGTTGACATCATCGGCAACCAATTCATCACTATATGCCAAGGTTTGTGTCAGAGCGTGTTCGATATCGGCATCATCGCTGGGTTGTTGGAAGACTTGTTTGAGGTGTTGGGTGCTTTGTACCAGTGCATCATAGCGTTGTAGATTATCGTCAATCAGCTCAAGGTTACTGCGAACATAGCCCAATGGCGTGTTGACTTCATGGGCGACACCAGCGACCATTTGACCCAAGGTTGCCATTTTTTCGGATTGTACCAGTTGTACTTGTGAGGCTTTGAGGTCTTTGATGGCTTGTTGTAGGTGATTGGTACGAAGTTTGACTTTAAGTTCAAGCTGTTCATTGACCTGTGCCAGTGTGCCTTCATTTTCGACCACTCGGTCAATCAGTTGGTTCATCGCATCGGAGATGACATTGATTTCACCAACACGAGATGGGGCAAGTTTATGTTGAGTAAGTGCAAGATAGCGTTTTTGTTCGATAAGTTCGCCCATTTGACGCATATTTTTTGCCATTCTCACCAGTGGGCGACCCAACATTTGACGGAATAAATACGCACTTAATAACAAGATGGGTAAAAATCCCAACAGCATATACCATTGTAGCTGTTTACCTAAACGATTCGCAAATGCTGTCAATTCGGCATTGGGCTTGACGATGACCATTTTCCAATTGATGGCAGGTAATGAAAAAATAAATGCCGTGGCAGGCTGATTGAGTAGTTCATCATGTGCCACAGCGACTTGTTCGACAAAATTATCTTGTGCCAATCCTAGCTCGGATTTGCCTTGTTTCATCAGCATGGCGGTGAGGATTTGGGCTTCTTTTGGGGTGGTGCGTTGCAAATTGGTGCTACTGACCAATAGGTTGGAAATAAAATCAAAACGATTGTTATCATTGGTTTTGGCTTGGGTAATCAAGCGTTGGTTGATGCCATTTAAGCTTTTAGCAATCGGCTGAAAATAATGATGTTGCTGGGTAAACGTATCCACATTAATCATCTCGCCTTGTGGATTATTTGCTGTCACTTGTTTGACAATGGTTTCGTTGGGAAAGGTCAAAAAGTTATTGTCCATATCCACCATAAACACATAACCACCTGTCTTTTCTTGCCATGTTTGCATGGTCGTGGCAAGGCGTGTCAATGCTGTATCAATACTCATCACCCCTTCAAACGCATTGGTTTTGGCATTAAAAACCGCTTTGGCACAGGTGGTCACAGGGATTTTTGAGGTAGGGTGAATATAGGCACGACTCCACACGCACCTATCATGGTTGGCGTAGCTAACAGGCACATACCACCATTCACGATGATAGGGTGTATCCAATGTTTTTGGGGTTTTTGAGGCGTTCGCTGAGGTGGGCGTAGTCGCATTTGTGGCAGTGTTTTGGCTAGCAAGGGCAGTTGCACGGCTTGCTGTATTGGGATTAATGGCTTGATAATGCGGGTCTAGGCTCATCTCGCCCTTGGCATTACGCTCCCACACAAAGGCTTGTTGTTCTTGAGTAGGGTTAAACATGGTCGGCTCATACCACATGCCCATACCAATAATACGGCTATCGGTATTTTTGACCACATTTGCCAATGCCCCTTCGATTACCTCCGCCTGTTTTGGTAAGCTACCAACCATTTGGCTACTGGTCGTTGCCATACTGTCGATTTGTTGCATCCGTACCAACAAGCCATTGACCGCTTCATTTCCTGTTTCAATCACAGTCGAAGAAGCCAATTGGTTGACTTCAGGCTTACCTCGCTCGGCAATAATCCAATATATCATTGCCAAGCAGATGGCAAATACCACCAATAATACCATTATAATACGGGTGGTAAGGCTAGAAAATAGGTTGGGCATTATACTCTCAATATGTCCAAGAAACCGTTGATTTTTGCCAACTTTGCTATATAAGACAAAGGTGGCATAAGGCGATAAATGACGCTAAAATGTACAGATTTTGTTATAAACGGAAAAATTTTGTGTATGTTATTACACAAATATGACACATTGATGAAATATGGCGATAAACGGAGAGTTGTATAAAAATGACATGATGTGTGGCATAAAAAAACACCGACAGCAGGGTCGGTGTTTGGGTATCAATCCGAGTCGTAAAGCCTAATGTAATTCTTTATCCAATTCCATTAAACTATGAATGGCTTTGTTCATACCGTGCATGATTTGACCCAATAGCACTTGTTGCTTGGTGACGACAATCACAATCATCGGTTGATGTTGGTTTGGTACGGCACTAATCATAATTTTACCGTTTTCGGCATCCAAAATCACCGAACGACAACCTGTCAATTGGGCTTCACTGGTCAACGCCTGTACCAATGCCAAAATCGAACTACCAACCGCTGACAGCTTGCCACCATCATAGGTTTTTTGGAAAATAGAATTGACCTCAAAACCATCCGTAGAAGCGAGTAGTACCCCATCAATACCGCTGGTGGTATGCACTAACTCATGCAATACTTCATTTGAGGAAGAAATAAATTTATCGCTGGGTTTGATGCGACTTTCCATTTGAAACAGCTTTTCATTCATAATTATATCCAATAAATTCGTATTAACATTAAAAACAATGAGTGACAAACCAAATATTCAATTTTTAAGCAGGCAATTTTTAAGTATTCAATTCCAATGATGCAATAATCGTATCGACTAGAAGCAATACATCGTCACGTTTTCGCATGTCTACAGCAAATACAGGAATGTTCTTTTGTTGGCTATCTAGCCAATCACGATAAATGGCAAAATCACGCTCTGGCATCTTATCCACTTGGCTAACACCAATCACGATGCGTCCATCATAGATTTTAGAGAAAGTGTCCAAGTAGCTTGCCAAATCTGCCACAGGGTCAGCAGATGAATGGTCGATTAGGATAATCACACCCAATGCCCCTTGGGATAGAATCGGCCAAATAAAATTAAAGCGTTCCTGTCCGGGTGTACCATACAGCCCAATACTGACACCGCCATCTAGCACCAACTCGCCATAGTCCATACCTACAGTCGTCAACGCTTTGGTATTAATGTGTAAGTCAGTATTTTTGACCTCGGTTGACACGACTGGGATGTCAGATAAGCTAGCAATGGCTTGGGTTTTCCCAGCACCCATCGGACCGCTAAAGACGATTTTAAGACGTTGCATACAAATTAGCCTTTTTTATATATCAAAATTTTTATTAGAGTTGGTAGTTTTAAGAAGGTTAGTGCATGAGCATTATTTCACTATCATACACTAAAAACGACTTTTGTACTAAATCAATTTGGCAAAATTATAAGCCAAGTTTACGGCGTAAACGAGATAAAAAGCCTTTCATACCATGGTCTTCTGACTCTTCAGCGTGTGCTGTCGCCGTAGGTTGGGTCGGTTGTTCTGCTGTTGAATCGCTTGCTGTACCCCATGAGCTAGGCATGGTTGATGAGCCTGTTTGTCCTACGCTGTGGTTGGTCATTGACGGGGATGTTGTGGCATGAGGACTGGTCGCATGAGGGTAAGTGGTGTGGTTGGTTAGCGATGTGAAACTGGTTTCTGTATGGCTGGTGGTGGTTTGGGCATTTTTTAATTGTTCAGCCAATTGGGTATAAAAGCTTTTTGGCATAACCCCTGCGACTATCAATCCGACTAAGGTTTGGGTGACCACGGAAGCATTACCATCACATTGCGATAGGCTCACTAATTGTTGGTAATTCACCGAGCGTTTTTCTAGTACGCTTTGAATTTTGAGCTGATCATGGCGTAATTCAGAATCATTGGGTTTGACCCAACTGGTTAAATGATAAGGTAAATTTGGCATGACCAAAGATGCCAATAAATCGCTTTGCTGGGTGGCTTGTTGCCATAGCCATTGTACCAAGTCTTCAGGTGTTAGGTTATCAATCAGACTGGACATGGGAATCGGCTTGATAGCACTGATTTTGAGTAAACTGGTTTGGGCATTGGTTAACCAGATGCGTTGGCGTTTTGGGTGGAGATAGCCCAACAATTTGCCTTGAGAGTCGGTGATGCTAAATAAGCCATCTTCACGTAGCTGTAACTGCTGTAAAATATTGACCAAGGTTATGATAAATTGCTGGGTGGTTTGTGTGCTGTCAGCGGTTGGGGCAGGTGTGGTTGATGACGTGATGTTAGGTGTGGTAGTGAGGTTTTGTGCGTTATTGCCATTCGCACGACTGGCAATAATATCATCAAGGGACTGGCGTGTAATTGGTCTGGTAGTTGACTCATTTTCCGATAAACGGTTTGGCTCAGATGATGTGGATGATGCTGTTTGGGTATATTGTTGACTTTGCCCACCCAGTAAGGCAATGTTTCTTAGTAACCATTTGTTTAGAATATCAATGTCGTTTTGTTTGAGGGGTAGAGTAAGTAAATTACCAACCAAGTCGCCTTCTTCACGGCTATCACGAGTAATGTATAAGGTGGCAGCATGAGTATTATTATTGATAAGTTTTTGAATGCTGTCTGCATGTTGAAACTCATTATTAATCATAAACAAATCAATAACATGATGATTGGCAGAAACCCATTCTAAATCTGCTTCTAGACGTAATAAAATACGCAAATAGCCTTTTAAAATCACTTGGTCGGCTGGACGAATACCGACTAAAGCAATCCGCATGACTTTGGTTAGACGGTCAGAATTGGTCACTGAACTCATGCAGAATCTACTCCTTTATTCACAAAAACGCTAAATAAAACTCAATTTTTATTGAGCTATGTAAGACCTATTTATACTAAATAGGGTACTTAAAAGTGGTAAAATAATGTTTTTACGCTATTATTAATGAGTATCAAATTTTAACAATATTCTAGCCAATAGCATAGACGGTAAAGGGGGGATTTTCTACCTTTTATCTTTTATAGTTAATGACAAGCTTTCGGTGCAACGGTATGGACTTGCACAGATACATTGGCTAAAGCAAATAAACTTTGAATTTGGTGCTGGGCATTATCTGTGGCTAATTTTAGCATATTTGCTTGACAAGCAGTTGTCAAAATTTGTTGTTTCCCTACGGTTTGGGCTTGGGCAAAAATCTGTGGGTCAATGTCCACCATGCCAAACATGCCTGTTTCGATGTCATATACTTCGATATTATCAAGGTAAGTGTCAAACACTTGGGCAGGGGGGAGGGTAATGCTGATGGTTTGTGGTGTGGGATGGTCTTTGTCGTTGGGGTCGCCTGTGATGATGACGTGATTGGCGGTCAATTGGTTTAAGTCAATACCTGCTTGCACTCGCCCATGAGCCACGAATAAGCCTTTTTGCTCGTCCGTCCATAATTTTTGCCAAGAGCCTTCTTTGTGGCTTTGAATCACGGTATCCACGCTGTAGGCAACGGTTTGTAGGCGGTTTAAGGTTTGGATTTTTTGAATCACACCGTCACGACTAAGGGTTTGGATTTTGGGCTTGTGGTTTTGTTGATATTGCCAAAATCCTGTGATTAATCCACAAATAATGGCAAATAATACCAGTGAGAGCCAAAAAAAAGGGCGTTTGGGTGATTTTGGGGTGGGTGATGAGGTGTGTTGGGTTGGGGTGATGGGTGGCAATGGGTTGGTCATGGCGTGTTCCCCTTATAGTGAATTAAATCAGAATCAATACGATGAAATTTTGGGCGTATGCAATACACCCCTACAAACTCCGTCTTATTCCTAATTTAAACGACCACAAAATTGATAGGTTGTATTAGCTAAAATATGGTGTTGATTTATCAAGATTTAAAGTTTTGCATTTTTTTATCGCTGATAAAACAAAAAAACTTGCACGACTACCCCGCATAAAATAAGATATCATGTTACTTAAAATTTTATCCAATAAGGTGTGTCATGCGAGCCAGTCAATTTACCTTTGCTACCCTCAAAGAAACCCCAGCCGATGCGGACATTATTTCCGCCCAACTTATGCTCCGAGCAGGACTGATTCGTAAACTTGCGTCAGGGCTGTATACATGGCTACCGATGGGGCTAAAAGTCCTTAATAAAGTCGAAAAAATTATCCATGAAGAAATGCAAGCCATTAATTGCCAAGAGCTATTGATGCCTGTGGTACAGCCTGCTGAATTATGGCAAGAATCTGGACGTTGGGAAGATTATGGCCCTGAATTGCTACGTTTTAAAGACCGCCACCAACGTGATTTTGTGCTAGGCCCAACACATGAAGAAGTGATTACCGACATCGCTCGTAATTTGCTCAAAAGCTATAAACAATTGCCAGTCAGCTATTATCAAGTACAAACCAAATTCCGTGATGAAATCCGCCCACGTTTTGGCGTGATGCGTTCCCGTGAATTTATTATGAAAGATGCGTATTCATTTCATATCGACCAGCCATCGTTGCAAAAAACCTATGACGATATGTACCGTGCTTATAACAATATCTTTACACGTTTAGGCTTGGATTTTCGCCCAGTCCAAGCCGATACAGGCTCGATTGGGGGCTTTGCGTCACATGAGTTTCAAGTGCTTGCCAATAGTGGTGAAGATGATATCGTGTTTTCGGATAGCTCAGATTATGCTGCCAATATCGAACTTGCCGAGGCAGTGACAGTGGGTGACAATGGCGGTGAACGTGGGCAAGCCACCCAAGCCAAAACTGATGTTGCCACCCCAAATATGCCGACTTGTGAGCAAGTCGCCGAACATTTGGGTTTACCTTTAGCAAAAACAGTCAAAACCCTTATCGTAGAGGGGGAACCAACAGAAGATGGCAAGCCAACGTTAGTCGCTTTGGTGCTTCGAGGCGACCATACCTTAAATGAAATCAAAGCCGAAAAACTGCCACAAGTCAAAGTCCCACTCACGATGGCAAGCGAACAAGCCATGATTGATGCTGGCTTGCATAAAGGCTTTATTGGCGTGTTTGATTTGAATATGCCTGTGATTGTTGACCGCAGTGCCTCTGTGTTAGCAGATTTTGTCAGTGGGGCGAATAAGCCTGACTACCACACCACAGGTGTCAACTGGGAACGTGATGCCCAAATTACCCAAGTCGCTGACATTCGTAATGTGGTCGAGGGCGACCCAAGCCCAGACGGACAAGGGACACTGCAAATCCGCCGTGGTATCGAAGTGGGGCATATTTTCCAATTGGGCGAAAAATACGCCAAAGCATTGAACTGTGCGGTGATGGGGGAGCAGGGTAAACCTGTGATTACCACCATGGGCTGTTATGGTATTGGCGTGACTCGTATCGTGGCGGCCGCCATTGAGCAGAGCCATGACGACAATGGTATCATTTGGCAAACCAGCTCAACAGGCGAAAGCATCGCTCCCTTTACCGTGGCGATTGTGCCAATGATTAAAGGCAAAATGAAAGATGCCGAAAATGATACAGCGATGCAATTGGCAGAAAAATTATATGCCGACCTTAAAGCCAAAGGTGTGGATGTGATTCTAGATGACCGTGATGAGCGGGCAGGCGTGAAGTTTGCTGATTTGGAATTGGTAGGGATTCCACACCGTATCGTGATTTCTGAGAAAAATATCAGCGAAAATGGCGAAGTCACCTATGAATATGTCAGCCGTGCCGATGGCGAAAAGCAAATGCTGGCATTGGGTGATGTGTTGGCAAAAATTGGCGTGAAATAATATCAATAGGACTTACGCAAATTTAACTTCATTTCTCCGAATAAAGACGCTAGACCCCTGCCTACGCAGGGGTGACGATTCCATAAATTTTTCGTCATTCCTGCGAATGCAGGAATCCAGTGGCTTATGCGTAAGTCCTCCAATTAAGAAAAAGTTACACCGCACCAATACTTTCAGTCCTTGAATAATGCTAAGATAGCGTAATTTTTAGTTATATGTTGCTTAGTTATATTTCACAGGGACTCGACCATGAAATACCCACAAATTACCGCCAGTGTCTTAGCCCTTGCGATTGGTGGCACGCTGTTAGTTCAAGGCTACCAATCCGCCACCGCCGCCGAACTTGCCAGTGACATCACCAGTGAACAACGCCAAGTCACCCATCAAGTCGCCTCTTTACTTGACCGTAGTCACTATCTTGATAAACGAATGGACACTAAGACAGGTCAGCAAATTTTTGATGATTATATCAATAGCTTAGACCCCAATCGTAGTTTGTTTTTACAATCTGACGTGGATGAATTTAAACGAAAATATAGCGAAAATTTTGCCAATTATCTCAAGCGTGGCGACCTTGCTCCAACGTTTGACATTTATAAACGCTTTACCCAACGGTCAAATGCGTATTATGAATTTGCCGATAAATTTTTACAAAAACCAGTCAGCCTTAAACGCAATGACACGGTAGTAATGAACCGTGAAAAATTACCACGCTTCAAAACTGTGGCTGAACAACAAGATTTTTGGCAAAAACAACTCACTTCTCAGCTGATTGGCATGACCATCAACCAAGCTGAAGACAAAGCCAAAGACCAATTTTTACAAGCCAATAGCGATAAATATAACGCCCAAGAGCTGGTCAAAAACGAACAACGCACCCCAAATGTCGTGTTGGCAAGTCGCCTAAAACGCCAACAAGCCCAAATGGCACGTATCACCAGTGACCAAATCATGGAAACCGTGTTAAATTCTGCAATGGCGACCTACGACCCGCACAGCAACTATTTTGCCCCTGTGCAAGCCACCGAAATGCAAATCCAATCTAGCCTTGAATTGGTGGGGATTGGCGTATCCATTCAACCTGACCGCAGAAACTCCGACTATACACGTATCGTCAGCCTTGTCGATGGCGGGCCTGCCTCACGCTCTGGGCAAATCAAAGCCAATGACCTCATTATCGGTGTGGCAAGCGATGGTAAAACCATGGTCGACACCGTGGGTTGGTCAACCCGTGAAATTGTCAATTTGATTCGTGGGCAAAAAGGCTCAACCGTGGTCATTCGTGTCAAAGCCCCCAATGCCCCAGACAGTGCAGGGCGGAATGTCACCTTGGTGCGTGACGTGATTCAACAAGAAGAATCTGGCGTGACCCATCGAGTGATTAGCGTCAAGGACAACAACGGTGTGGACAAAAAAATTGGCGTACTCGAAATCCCCTCATTTTATCTGAACTATAAAGCACGCCGAGCAGGTGAAAGCTACCGTAGCGTGAGCATTGATACCGAAAATGCCCTAAAAGCCCTTAATGCCCAAAACGTTGATGGGTTGGTCGTTGACCTACGTGATGATCCGGGCGGTTCGTTGGATGAAGTTGCCAAAATGATCGGCTTGTTTGTCAAATCAGGGCCTTTGGTACAGATTCGTGACAACCGTGGCAATATCCAAGTCTATGAAGACCAAGACCAAGGCGAACAACTATTTAGCAAACCAATGACCGTACTGGTCAACCTCGGTTCAGCGTCTGCCAGTGAAATCTTTGCCGCTGCCATCCAAGACTACGGACGAGGCATCATCGTGGGAAGCACCACCACAGGCAAAGGCTCTGCCCAGCGTCAAATTGACAGTTTAGCCTTGGGTTCGGCGACCTTGACCCAAAGTAAATTTTACCGTATCACAGGCGGTAGCACCCAAAATAAAGGCGTGATTCCAGACGTACCTTTGGTCAATATTTATGATGGTTTGGACTATGGCGAACGTACCATGAAAAACCCATTGCAATGGGACACCATCCGTTCTGCCCCTTACAAACCTGCTGGCAACTATAGCCCAGCCACACTCAAAACACTGAATGACTTGTCAAAACAACGCCAAGCCACCAACCCTTACTTTAATTACATCACTGCTCTCAACACCATTCGTAAAGAGGAAGATGATAAAAAACCTGTTAATCTTAACATTGATAAAGTGCGAGCCTATCGCCTTGCTATCGAAAATAAAACCCTACAAGCCGAAAATACCAAACGTCAAGCCTTAGGCGAAGCACCTTACAGCGATTGGACAGCTTACCAAACCGCTCAAGATGCCGAAATGGAAGTACGTAGCCGTATGAAGCAAGCCGAACGCCCAAAACTCCCAGAATCCGAAGCCTTTATTATCGAATCTGCCAAGATTATGCTCGATGCCATGCCTTTGAGCAATGCGAGTCAATAGGGTGATAGTTAACGGTTATCTTTTGTAAGCTATGGCTTACACGCATTGACGTTTTGGCGACTATTTTCCTCTGTTAAAATTTGTAATAATACATTCAACGGCACAGGGAATGACTCAAGGATTGAGAACTAAGGATAGATAGCCGTTAACAGGGAGTGATGTTTGTGAAATTATCATGGATAGATAGTTTGACAAATAAGTGAAGTGAGATGAAAGGATACATCAATATTTTCACAAAACCGTATGAGGGTCTAAAGGATTAGACTACCGATGCTAGGATAGCAAGCAAAAAGCCATATCATCACGATATGGCTTTTTGCTGTGTGTTCTACAGAAATATCAGCGTTTACATCAGCAATAAGACAAGTTTTGTAGGGGCGTATTGCATACGCCCAAGTTCATGTCTTTAAATAAAGGGCGTAAGCATTACGCCCCTACGACTTTAAATCACATCAATCAATCTTAGTGATGATGACCGCCTGCACCGTGGGCATGACCATGTTGCAACTCTTCTGGGCTGGCTTCACGAATATTCACGACTTCAACATCAAAATGTAGTTTTTTACCTGCCAATGGGTGGTTGGCATCCACGATAACCACGTCATCTTGTACGTCTTTAACTGTCACTAGCATCACAAAGCCATCATCCGTTTGTGATTGGAATTGCATACCTGCTTGGATATTGTCCACGCCTTGGAAGTTTTCACGAGGAACTTCTTGCACGGCTGCATCATCAAACTCGCCATACGCATCAGCTGGCTCTACGCTTGCAGTGAATTTATCACCCACGGTTTTGCCTTCAAGTTGGGCTTCAAGACCAGGAATGATGTTTTGATGACCGTGTAAGTACGCCAATGGCTGACCTTGTGACTGATCAAGGATATTGCCTTCGTCATCTTTTAGGGTGTAGTTAAATTCGACGACGCTGTTATTTGCGATAGTTGTCATGGTTGTTTCCTATACAGGTGTTAGTAAAATTTGATTGTAACAGTAATTATATGGTGATGGTGTAATTTTTTTTCAATATCATTTATTTTTTATTACACCCAACCTCTATCTGTCAAAATTCGTTTAATTTGGGCATAAATAATCGGAGCAGACACCAACCCTGCCATTCCAAAGGTCGATTCTAGCACCAACATAAACAATAACAACTCCCACGCCGTGGCACGGATTTTATGTCCAATGATTTGAGCATTCAAAAAATACTCCAGTTTATGAATACCCATCAGCCATATCAATGACATGACGCTGACCGCCAAGCCATGTGTTAGGCTAAGTAACACAATCACGGTATTTGATACCAAATTACCAATCACAGGAAATAATCCTGCCACAAAGGTAATCAGCACCACTGTCCACGCCATTGGCAAGGGTTGCCCAATCGCAGGCAAAATCCCCAATAAATAAATCGAAGTCAAAATCGTATTAATGGTCGAAATCTTGACTTGGGCAAAAAACACATCGCTAAAGCCTGTCATTAGCTCATCGAATTTTTGGCGGAAATGGCGAGTGAGTGGTTTGGTATGGGTATTGGCATCAGCAGGCACTTGAATTGCCACAATCCCACCAATCACCGCCCCAATCAGCACATAGCCTAGCCCTCGTATGGTATGAATCCCAGCCAGTTGCAGTTGTGACGCATGATTTTTGACAATATCCATCAGCATCGTTTTAAACGATGCGGTAGAAACAGGTAAATGTCGTGACATCGAATCAGGCAAATAACGGTGTAATTGCTCAATCACCAACATGATTTGGTTAAATAAATTATTAAAATGTTCAACACTGGCTTTATCTGCGACCCAATCGCCAAAAATATAAATCCCCAAAAACAGCAATACCATCACCACCACAATGCCCACCGATTCGGCACGCTGTTTGACAGCCATCGCCTTGCCCAATCTAGGCAAAAAGCGAGGGGTTTGCTTACGAATGATATTGGCAATCCCACGTGTCAACGCATACACCACCAAGCCCGAAAACATCACCAACGTCAAATGCAGTAACAACACAGGCAACCATACGATGATAACGCTGACAATCGCAAAGAAAAAGGTTTTTAAATCTGGCAGATTGGAGGGTTTAATCAACGACACACGGGGATGACTGACGGCATCGCTATCCGTGTGCGTACTATCTGTATACGTACTATTTATGTGTGTTAAGTGTGTGTTAGGCGAGGTGGCTGGTGGTGTGGCGGATTCGGTCATGGTAGCAGTACACAAAAAATGGTCGATTAGAAGTTATTGTATGGTGGTTGATAGCCGAATTGCCAATGATATTATTGTGCGTTTTTGTGTGGTTAAAGGGGTTTCTTTAACCAAATCTTGCCAAATTTGATAGTTTTGGATTGGCTTCTGGATTTTCACGTAACAATAAACAAACACGCCCAATGCTAGTGACCAATATCGCACCAGTGGCTTCGCTGATGGCTTGATTGACCGCATCACGCTCGTCTTTGCTACCAGCAGGAATTTTGACCTTGATGAGTTCGTGATCGGTCAATGCACGGTTGATTTCTTCAATCACGGTATCAGTCAGACCTTGTCCGCCCACGGTCACAATCGGGTTTAATTGATGTCCAATACCTTTTAGATGTTTGATATCAGCATTGCTCAAAGATGATTTTGTCATAGAAATAAAAAATTCCGCATAAGTAAATGATTCTGTAGTATAGCAAAGCCTACGATAGGGGGCAATTTTATGTTAAAATATTGCCATTTTCTTAATAATTAACAACTTTTGATGGTAGATACCCTGTATGGCAACCCGAATTACCAATAAAAAACTATCCAAAAGTAGCCGAGCGTGGATGAAAGAACACCTTGATGACCACTATGTCAAACTTGCCCAACGTGATGGCTATCGTGCTAGAGCCGCCTATAAACTTATCGAAATCAACGACAAGTTGGGTCTAATCAAAAAAGGCATGACCGTGGTGGACTTGGGTTCTGCACCGGGCAGTTGGTCGCAAGTCGCAGGCAAAATGGTCGGTGATACAGGTAAACTTATCGCCTCCGACATTTTACCAATGGATACCTTAGAGAATGTAACCTTTATTCAAGGTGATTTTCGAGAGCAAGAAATTTTTGATAAAATCATGGCAGAAGTTGCCAACCAAAAAGTTGAAGTCGTACTATCGGATATGGCCCCCAATACCTCTGGGTTTTCGGCAGTAGACCAGCCACGTATGATGTATCTATGTGAATTAGCGGTAGATTTTGCTGAACAAGTCTTGCCAGTCGGTGGCTCATTGATTATCAAAGTATTCCAAGGCGAAGGCTCGGATGAATTGCGTAAGCTAATTCAACAAAAATTTAGCAAAGTACGTAGTATCAAACCTGCCGCCTCTCGTGCAAGGTCAAAAGAAATGTATTGGGTGGCGACCAAATAGTAAGCTAAGATAGCGATAGATGTTAAACTCGAAATAAGACATTGTGGTAGGGGCGTATTGCATACGCCCAAAATGTTCACGTCTTATTTTGATTTAATTCACTATAAGTAGGTGAACAATTTTAAATTATAAAAAACCGTTCGTGGTGAGCCTGTCGAACCATAACGGTTTTCCTACCCTTCGACAAGCTCAGGGCGAACGGAAAACCATATTTAATTTTGTTCACTTACTTATAAAGAAACAAGTAACACCCCTTAACCATAAAATAACACATTAATTGCTTGTAAATATTAAGTTCGTACCCTATATCATGCTATATTGTGCTGTTATTATAATATTTCATTAAACAACCCCTCTTACCCACAACTCCCATAACGCAAAGGATGGAAAAACAACGTGAGCGACATGGTAAAAAATACCTTATTATGGGCGATTGTGATTGTCTTATTGGTGCTAGTCTTTAGCAACTTTGACACTCGCACGCAACCTGATAAGCTCAACTACTCTCAATTTGTCACCGCAGTAGCTACCGACCAAATCAAAAGCGTCAAAATTGATGGCGAACAAATCATTGGCGAAAAAAAGAACGGTTCAACCTTTGAAACCGTGCGTCCTGCCGTCACTGACACCGAATTGATGCCAAAACTCATCAAGCATAATGTCGATGTCCAAGGGGCAAGCCCAGAACGTCAAGGGCTGATGATGCAATTATTGATTGCCAGTTTCCCTGTGATTTTGATTATCGGTTTATTCTTATTTATCATGCGAAATATGAATGGCGGTGGAGCAGGGGGTGGACGTGGTTTAGGGCCAATGAGTTTTGGTAAATCCAAAGCCAAGATGCTCTCTGAAGACCAAATTAAAGTCACCTTTGATGATGTCGCAGGCTGTGATGAAGCCAAAGTGGAAGTGACTGAAATTGTCGATTTCTTGCGTGACCCAGAAAAATTCACCAAATTAGGGGCAACCATTCCTCGTGGTGTGTTGATGGTTGGGCCTCCGGGGACAGGTAAAACCTTACTTGCCAAATCCATCGCAGGTGAAGCCAAAGTTCCTTTCTTCTCAATTTCTGGCTCAGACTTTGTCGAAATGTTTGTGGGTGTGGGTGCAAGCCGTGTTCGTGATATGTTTGAACAAGCCAAGAAAAACGCCCCTTGTATCATCTTTATTGACGAAATTGATGCGGTCGGTCGCCATCGTGGGGCAGGCATGGGCGGTGGGCATGACGAACGTGAACAAACCCTCAACCAATTATTGGTCGAAATGGATGGCTTTGAAGGCAATGATGGTGTGATTGTCATTGCTGCGACCAACCGTGCCGATGTATTGGATAAAGCCTTATTGCGTCCGGGACGTTTTGACCGTCAAGTCCAAGTTGGCTTGCCAGATATCAAAGGACGTGAGCATATTTTACGTGTGCATCTCAAAAAATTACCATCAACACTCGGTGTGGATATCCGCTCACTGGCACGAGGTACACCGGGGTTTAGTGGGGCTCAACTTGCCAACTTAGTCAACGAAGCTGCCTTATTTGCCGCTCGCAATAACAAAGCCTCGGTTGATATGAATGACTTTGAAGAAGCCAAAGACAAGCTCTACATGGGGCCTGAACGCAAATCAATGGTATTGCGTGAAGAAGAACGCCGTGCCACTGCCTATCACGAAGCAGGTCATGCACTGGTTGCCGAAATGCTACCGGGTACAGACCCTGTACATAAAGTCACCATCATGCCTCGTGGTTGGGCGTTGGGTGTGACGTGGCAATTACCAGAATTTGACCAAACTAGCATCTATAAATCCAAAATGCTCAATGACCTTGCCATTTTATTTGGTGGGCGGATTGCCGAAGAAGTGTTTATCAATCAGCAGTCGACAGGGGCATCCAATGACTTTGAACGTGCTACCAAGATGGCTCGTGCGATGGTTACCAAATATGGTATGTCAGATGCCATGGGCGTGATGGTCTACGAAGAGGATGAAAATTCTGGCTACTTTGGTGGGGCGACTCGCACCATCTCTGAAGCGACCCAACAAAAAGTTGATGACGAAGTTCGCCGTATTTTGGAAGGGCAATACCGTATTGCACGTGAATTAATCGAAGCCAATCCTGATAAAATGCACGCCATGGTAGAAGCCTTGATGAAATGGGAAACCATCGACCGTGACCAACTCCAAGACATCATGGCAGGCTTGCCACCTCGTGAACCAAAAGTGTACCAAGAACCTGTTAAAGTCAACTTTGACAAACCTGCATTGCCTGTCGAAGGTAACAGTGCCTTGAATCCACCGCCATTACCTGCGATGTAATGAATGAGCATCCACCCAAAACCGTTATCCTTGATAGCGGTTTTTTTACTTAGGTCAAACCACCATGCAATTACACCCAATTCCCAAGTTTAACATTCAATACCGCCATCAAGTATTGGATTTATCCACGCCTCATATCATGGGTATATTGAACGTCACACCAGATTCATTTTCTGATGGGGGTAAACATAACACCCTTGACAACGCCCTACGCCATGCTGAACAAATGATAAAAGATGGGGCGACCATCATTGATATTGGTGGTGAATCCACTCGCCCCAATGCCACGCCAGTCAGCGAAAGTGAAGAGCTTGAGCGAGTGGTCAAGGTGGTCGAAAAACTACGTCAAAACAGCGACAAGCATATTTGGTTATCCGTGGATACCAGTTCGCCCACCGTCATGCAAGCCTGTAGCGAAGTGGGGGCAGGGATTTGGAATGACGTGCGAGGATTAAGTCGTGAGGGAGCAGTGGAGATGGCTTGTCAGCTAAATATACCAATCATGCTGATGCACATGCGTGGCGAACCCACCACCATGAACCAACTCGATAACTACGATAATGTGGTCGAAGACGTACTCAATGAGCTAGAGCAACGTCTCACTGCCATCACCCAAGCTGGTGTACCACGGCATAATATTATCATTGACCCAGGCTTTGGGTTTGCCAAAAATTTTGAGCAGAATATGACCTTGCTCAATCAATTTTATCGCTTGCATGAATTTGAGCGACCTGTGATGGTGGCAATCTCTCGCAAACGCTCGATGGGTGACGTATTGCGACAAGCAGGGTTACCCCATGAAGTCCATGAGCGTGACAATGTCAGCATGGTAGCAGGGCTATTGGCAGTACAACAAGGGGCGTGCATCGTGCGTACCCATGATGTCGCCAAGACCAAAACTGCCTTGGCAATGTGGCAACATATCCATAATGTATAAATATTTTTATTAAACATGTTGCAAAATGTAAAATTCTCCGCTAATCTTACTAAACAAGGAAGAATGGTAGATTTAACACACTATTTTGTTACTTATTTCATCGTTTTGTAACAAAATGTTGTCAAAATTCACCTGTAAATGACTGGGTTATAGCCAACCTATAGCCTTACTTAGGATACTGTGGAGAAATCCTTATGAAAAAAATCGCAATCGCTTCAGCCATCACGTTGGCTTCTATCTCAGCCGCTCACGCTATGCCAACGGTTTATGGTAAAGCTGTACTAGGTGTTGACTACATCAATACCGATAATGAAACAGCCTCAGATACCAAACAAACGCTATTACAATCTCATGTTTCTCGCATTGGTTTTAAAGGTGATGAAGAGCTTACCGAAAATACCGATTTAGTATACCAACTTGAATACGGTATTAACATTGATGACAATTCACCACAGTTCAACTCTCGTAATACTTTCTTAGGTCTAGCCAACCGTCAATATGGTACACTTTTAGCAGGTCGCCATGATACGCCATTTAAGCTATCAAAAGGTAGCGTGGCTCAATTCGAAGATTATAAAGAAACTGACCTTGGTAAAGTATTATCAGATGAAGTTCGTGCCAACAATGTGTTAGCTTATAAATCACCTGCGATTGTCGGTTATCCAGTGACCTTTATGGCGGCGGTTGCCTTATCAGAAAATGACGATAGTGCTAATAAAGTGCTTAAACCAGCAGTTTTGAATGCAGATGGTACAGTCAAAACTGAAGCAGTCACCACAAGCGAAGCCAAACAAAAAGATAATGCTTATTCAGCCTCATTGGCTTATGACCAAAATGGTGTGTATGTGGCAGGTGCTTATGATAGCAATGTGGTGGATGTCGATAACGCATGGCGTATTACTGGTGCTTTGGACATGGGTAAAATGAATTTGGTACAAGGTCTAACTCTAGGTGCAATGTATCAAAATGCTAATATCTACAACAAATCTGAAGATGAGCAATCATTGGTATTAAGTGGTAAGTATAAAATTGGTGAGACACCTTGGGCAATCAAAGCACAGTATGCGACCACTGAAAACTATAAAGGTGTTAAAGACGATAAAGCCACTGAAATTGCGTTAGGTGGTGAATATAGCTTTAACAAAGCTACCAAAGCCCACATGTATGTTGCACAAATCAATAAAGATTATAAATTAGGTACTAAAGATGAAGACAAAACCATCGTAGGTACAGCCTTAGAATATAAGTTCTAATTATTGGTTTAGATACAAAAAAAGACCCATGAGTCACGCTCTTGGGTCTTTTTTTTAAGTTTTTAAGATAAAAAGTATTGCAAATTATTTCAAAGTTGTTATCCTAATACCGTCAAGTATAAGTTTAGTAAGTATTGTCATAAAATAGACGTGAAAGTTTGCTAAAACTTTGCTATAATAAAACCACAATTTAGTTGATTTATGCTAGATGGTGGAGTTAAACCTTAATAGGTCGTGTTATGTATAATGACCTGTTACAATCAGTGGGTGAGCTTTTGAGCAGCCCAAGACTAAAAAATGTTTTTTGTTAACGTGGAGAACCCCATGAAAAAAGTACTTTTAGCGACTGCTGTTGCTGCTCTTTCAATCTCTGCTGCCCAAGCAGCCCCTCAAGTATATGGTAAAGCATTCTTGACTCTTGATTATCAAGATTTTGGTGATGAATCAAAAACTGCTTTAAATTCAACAGGTTCTAAAGTTGGTTTTAAAGGTGCAGAAGCTCTAACTAACAATACTGACTTGGTTTATCAATTAGAGTATGGTGTTGATGTTGATTCAAACGCTAAAACTCAGTTTCGTTCACGTGATACTTACTTAGGTCTATCAAACAAACAATACGGTACTGCATTAGCAGGTCGTTTGACTGCCATTGATGACATGGTTAACTATGCTAACGTAACTGCTGGTGGTGTATTAGGTGGTGACGATGTTTTGGCTTCAGTTTCTGCCCCTCGTGCTGATAACGCAGTTGCATACGTATCACCAAACTATAATGGCTTTAATGCATTGGCAATGTATGCTCTTGATAGCGATCAAGATAAAGCGAACGATGACCTAGCTAAATTAGGGTTAAGCAACTATGATAAATATGGTGTTGGTTTCCAGTATGAACCTACCAACCAGCCTTACCGTTTAGGTGCAACTTACATTGGTATTGGTAGCGACTTAGTAAAAGATTTCCGTATCAGTGGTTCTTATGACATCAACCCAGCATTAACTGTTGGTGCATTGTATCAAATGCTTGATATTGATGGTGCTGCTGAAAAAGAAAATGCCTTTGCTTTAAGCGGAACTTATAAAACTGCAACGCCTTGGACTGCCTATGGTCAGTTAGACCTAGTCCAAAATCAAGGTGGTGCTAAAGATGCTGATGATGTTACTCGTGTAGTAGTTGGTGGAAAATACGGTTTCAATAAAGCCACTACTGGTCATGTATATGCTGCTGCAATTGATGATGGTAGCGATGACACTCAATTTGGCGTTGGTACTGGTATCGAATACAAATTCTAATTTGATTTAGAATCTTGCTATCGTAAAGACCCACCTTTCGAGGTGGGTTTTTTATTGCCATTTACCCCCATTTTCTAGTAAAATTCGTTTTTACCTGTGAGCGAAAATTCCTATGACTAAATTTATCTTTGTAACAGGTGGTGTGGTGTCTTCTCTTGGTAAAGGTATCACCGCCGCCTCTGTCGCAGCCGTCCTTGAAGCCCGTGGTCTGAAAGTCACCATGACCAAGCTTGACCCCTATATCAACGTTGACCCTGGTACGATGAGTCCATTCCAGCATGGTGAAGTATTCGTCACCGAAGATGGGGCAGAAACTGACCTTGATTTGGGCTATTATGAGCGTTTTTTACGCCATTCTAAGATGACCAAAGCCAACAACTTTACCAGTGGACGTATTTATCTCAATGTTCTCGAAAAAGAACGCCGTGGCGACTACCTCGGTGGTACGGTGCAGGTCATTCCGCATATCACCGATGAAATCAAACATCGCATCATCGAAAGTGGCAAAGGCTACGACATTGCTATGATTGAGATTGGTGGTACAGTGGGCGATATCGAAAGCTTGCCATTTATGGAAGCGGTACGTCAACTTCAAGTGGAACTGGGTCGCAACCGTGCGATGCTCATGCACTTGACCCTTGTGCCATATATTTCGAGTGCAGGCGAAACCAAAACCAAACCTACCCAGCATTCGGTGAAAGAATTGCGTTCGATTGGTTTACAGCCAGACGTGCTGATTTTGCGTAGCGAACACAGTATCAATGAAGACAATCGCCGAAAAATCGCCCTGTTTACCAATGTCGAAGAACGTGCGGTCATCATGTGTGAAGATGCTCAAAGTATTTACCAAATCCCACGTAAACTGCACGACCAACATTTGGATGATTTGATTTGTGAGCGTTTTGGTATTACCGCCCCAGAAGCTGATTTGTCAGACTGGGATAGCGTCACCAAAACTTTGACCAGTGATTTGCCTGTTGTGACCGTGGCGATGGTGGGTAAATATGTCGAACTACCTGATGCTTATAAATCCATTAACGAAGCCTTACTTGCCGCTGGGATTCAAAATGAAGTCAAAGTCAAAATTGACTATGTTGATGCCGAAAAGCTCGAAACCGATGACAGTCTAATGACTGCCGTACAGTCCGCTGATGCTGTGCTTGTACCGGGGGGATTTGGTGAGCGTGGTACAGTTGGTAAGATGAAAGCCATTACCTATGCTCGTGAAAATAATGTCCCATTTTTGGGTATTTGTTTGGGGATGCAGTTAGCGGTGATTGAGTTCGCTCGTAATGTCTTGAAGCTAGAAGCCAATTCGACTGAATTTGATAAGAAAACCAAAGCTCCATTGATTGGTTTGATTACCGAATGGTTTGATGAAAAAGGCGAGTTACAAGTGCGTAGCGATACGTCAGATTTGGGCGGTACGATGCGATTGGGCGGACAAAAAGCCGAGCTGGTCGAAGATACTAAACTGCGTCAGATTTATGGTTCGGCTGTGATTACCGAACGCCATCGTCATCGCTATGAGATGAATGGTCGCTATATTGATGACCTTGAAAATGCAGGGATGAAAATCTCGGGTTATTCTGCCAAACAGCATTTGGTCGAGTCGGTGGAGATTCCGAACCATGATTGGTTTGTGGCGGTGCAGTATCACCCAGAGTTTACCAGTTCGCCTCGTGATGGACATCCGCTGTTTAATAGCTTTGTAGAGGCTGCCAAAATGGCGAAAAAATAATTTTAATGTTCAATAAAAGCCATCTGTTACTTCAATCAGATGGCTTTTTTGTTTTGACAAAGTTATGGTATAGTGAGGACAGTATTTTAATAATCAGAAAGGAGTTTGTGATGGCAAATTCAGTTGTTCAAGTGGCAGGAGAAACCTTGGATTTTTCCATTTTATCTCGGACAGAGCAGTTAGAAGTGGTTAATTTTTTTAATTTTATAAAGTCAAAAAAACCACGAAAGAAGGCTAAGGCAGAGGTAGTTCGATTAAATGATGCTGGTGAGAAGATTTTAACGCTAGAAGAATTATTTAATACCATGAAAGGGAGATTACCTGCTGATTATAAATTCGATAGAGAAGAAGCCAATGCTAGATAAGTCACATCAGATTGGGATAGCCTTATTATTGCAACCGCTTTAGCCAGTGGCGTTGATACCTTATATTCCGAAGATATGCACCACATGCAGACCATCAATGGACAGCTCACCATTATTAACCCTTTTAAATAAAAGAGAAAACTATGACCCAACAACTTCCCCAAGCCCAATCTCACATTACCCTTAACAACATCATCATGGGAAATGACCAACCATTCGTGCTATTCGGTGGTATGAACGTACTCGAAAGCCGTGACCTTGCCTTTGAAATTGCCGAAACTTATATTGATATTTGCAAACGCCTTAACATCGGCTATGTGTTTAAAGCCAGTTTTGATAAAGCCAATCGGTCAAGCCTGTATTCATTCCGTGGGCATGGGATGGAAAAAGGCTTGGAATGGCTAGCGGATATCAAAAAAACCTTTAATGTGCCGATTATTACCGATGTGCATGAGCCGTACCAAGCCGAGCCAGTCGCTGAGGTGGCGGATATTATCCAGTTGCCTGCGTTTTTGAGCCGTCAGACTGACCTTGTCGAAGCTATGGCAAAAACTGGGGCGATTATCAATGTCAAAAAAGCCCAATTCCTTGCCCCACATGAGATGAAGCATATCATCAATAAATGCCTTGAGGCAGGCAATGACAAGGTGATTTTGTGTGAGCGTGGCAGTGCGTTTGGCTACAATAATCTGGTGGTGGATATGCTCGGGTTTGACACCATGAAGCAGATGAACGTGCCTGTGTTTTTTGATGTGACGCATAGTTTACAGCAACCTGGGGCGAGAGCGGACAGTGCAGGTGGTCGCCGTGAGCAGATTACCACGCTTGCGAGGGCAGGTATGGCGGTGGGATTGGCAGGATTGTTCTTGGAAGCTCATCCAAATCCAGAAGTCGCCAAATGTGATGGCCCTTGTGCATTGCGATTGAATCAGCTTGAGCCGTTTTTGGCACAGTTAAAACAAATTGATGATTTGGTCAAAGGTTTTGCGGTGTTGGATACGCATTAAACGCTAATTTTGAGTTAGCATATTGAAGTATTTAGCCTTTCTACTGTTTGTGACAGGCGTTTCCCATCATCAAGCCCTCTAAAATACGACATTGCGGTGAGCCGTCACCCATACAGCTATCATGCCATGCCTGTAAGGTTGACTTCATCGCTTGCAAACGTTCGATTTTTTGGTTTAAGTCCTCAATATGCTGACCAGTCAAGGCTTTTACATCAGCATTGTTACGTTGTTGGTTGTCTTGCATAGATAGCAAGGCTTGGATTTGAGCTAACGAAAATTCTACATCTCGAGCATGTTTTATAAATTGCAAACGTGTGATTTGTGGTTGGTTAAAAATCCGATAACCTGACTCAGTGCGGTTTATTGATTGTAATAACCCTAGTTTCTCATATTCCCTTATCTGACGTGCGGATAATCCTGTAAGTTTTGTTACTTCATTAATATTCATTTTTTGCTTGACCTTAACATAGTGTTAGGGTTTATATTGGATACAATGATGAAAAATCAAGTGTTTTTTGACGAATAAACAAGAGTGTCATTATGAAATCTTTCAACGTTTTATCGATTGTACTTGCTGTTAGTATGGCTTTGAGTGCTTGTGACCAAAACCAAAAACAGTCCCAGTCAACAGAGCATCCAACGAACACGACCAGTGCAACAGCGAGTTCAACCATACCCGCACAAACTCAAGCCATGCACCATGACCATGCTAGTATCGCAAGTGCTACTACAAGTACAGCGAGCCAACCATCTCATATTGATGCGTATATGGCTAGCATGAGTGCTATGCACACCGACATGACGGCAGGGCTACAAGCCAACAATGCCGATGAAATGTTTGCCAAAGGTATGATTCCGCACCATGAGGGGGCAGTGGCAATGGCAAAGGTGCAGTTGCAATATGGCAAAGATACCGAGATGAAAGCCCTTGCCCAAAAAATCATTGACGCCCAACAAGGTGAAATTCAATTCATGCAAGATTGGCTAAAGCAAGACAGCCATTTGGCAAATCATACAGAGGATTTGCAAGCGGTGGTAAAAGCCTATCAAGCAGGCAATGGCAAAAGCCATAACGCCATGATGCAGGGTATGATGGACAAGGATGCGGATGTGGCATTTGTTAAAGGCATGATACCGCACCATCAAGGGGCGGTGGATATGGCGGATGTTCAGCTAAAATATGGTAAAGACAAAGCCATGCGAGAACTAGCCGAACAAATCAAAAATGCCCAAAATCCAGAAATTCAGCAAATGCAAAATTGGCTTACCAAAAAAGGTCTAAAATAGCCTAAGTATTTTTATCAAGTATAAATCTTTTAAATTAGAAATAGGATGGTTTTTGTAGGGGCGTATTGTATACGCCCAAAATGCTAAAGTATGATTTCAATTTTAATTCACTATAAAATTCAATCAGAGGAATTTTTATGCAAACTATTATCAATATTGACGGCATGACCTGTGGCGGTTGTGTCAAAAGCGTGCAAACTGCCCTTAGCCAATTAGACGGCGTGCAAAACGTCAGCGTCAGCCTTGAGCAAAAAAACGCCACGATTGACTATGACGACAGCAAAATTGACATGGATAAACTTACCCAAGCCATTGAAGACGCAGGTTTCGATGTGGTAAGCTAGACCGCTCATTATTTTAGTTGGGTATATGGTATCGTCATTTAAATTAGCAATAAAATAGATTGGTAGGGGCGTATTGCATACGCCCAAAATCCCAAGGTGTTATTTCTAATTTGATTTAGTCGGCGATACTTAACCTTATTTCAATAGCCCTTACCAATAGCCCCAGCAAAATGCCCAACCAAACCCTAAATCTTGCCATTGATGGTATGACGTGCCAAGCCTGTGCCACTCGTATCGAAAAAGTCCTGAACAAAAAATCCGCCATCAGCGAGGCAAGTGTCAATTTTGCTAATGAATCGGCTCATATCAGCTTTGACGATAGCGAAACCACCCTTGATGAAATCCTTGATTGGGTCGCCAAAACAGGCTTTACCGCCCATGTCCAACGTGCCGAAGATTTGACCAATTCCACGCTGACAGACGATGCCCCTTCTTGGCAACTGTGGGCGATTTGGCTGTGCTTGTTGCCGTTTTTGGTGGGTATGGTTGGCATGTGGCTCGGTAACCATAATTTGATGTTACCGATTGAATGGCAGTTTGTGTTGGCGACCGTGGTACAGTTGGGCTTGGCATTGCCGTTTTATAAAAGTGCGTGGGCGAGTATCAAGGGCGGACTTGCTAATATGGATGTGTTGGTGGTGCTTGGTACGCTGACGATTTGGGGCTATTCGACCTATATTTTATTTGATTTTATCCAACGCCACCCCTTGAGCCACCTTGCTCACAGCTCGTTGCCTGTATATTTTGAAGCCAGTGTGATGGTGATTGCCTTTGTGCGGTTGGGTAAATACCTTGAGCATCGCACCAAAAAACACAGCCTTAACAGCATTCATCTGTTGCTTGATTTAACCCCCCAAAGCCTTGAGATTCAACAAGCCAATGGCGAATGGCAAGCCACCCCGATGGCAGAGGTGCGACAAGGTCAAATTGCCCTTGCCAAAGCAGGCGGACGCATTGGGGCGGATGGCGTGGTGACGGCAGGCGAGGGCTGGTGTGATGAAAGCCATCTGACAGGCGAGTCTGAAGCCATTGCCAAGCGTATCGGTAGCAAGGTGATGGCAGGGGCAATGGTGGCAAATGGTAGTTTTGAATACCAAGTCACCGCCACAGGACAGCAAACTCGGTTGGGCGATATGATTCAAGCCTTGCACGATGCTCAAGGCACAAAAGCCAACATCGCACGGCTTGCCGACAAGGTGGCAGGCGTGTTTGTGCCTGTGGTGGTGGCGATTGCGTTGCTTACCTTTGGGCTGAATTTTTATTGGCTATATGACTTGAACGAATCTCTGATGCGAGCGGTGTCGGTATTGGTCATCGCCTGTCCGTGTGCGTTGGGGCTTGCCACGCCATCAGCGATTATGGCAGGGATGGGCGTATCGGCTCGGCATGGCGTGTGGTTTAAGGATGCTCAAGCCCTTGAAGCCACAGGCTCGGTGGATACCGTGGTACTGGATAAAACAGGCACATTGACCGAGGGCAAGCCCAAATTGGTCGCTCATTATCTGATGGATAATCAGCTAAAATTTGGTGATATTTTGACCCTTGTGGCGAGTGTCGAACGTCATGCCAATCATCCGCTTGCCAGTACCCTTGTGCAACTGGCTCAAAATCTTGCCAAAGAGCGAGGCAAAACCCTTGAGTTTTTACCAGTTAGCCATGTCAAAACCGTGCAAGGGCAGGGCGTACAAGCCAATATTGACGGCTTTGGTCAAGTCAAAATCGGCACGTTTGAATTTGCTAATTTTGATGAAGCCATGTTAGGCGATGATATAGCCACGGATAGTATTTGGCACATTGCCAGTCAAGTGGCGGTGAGTGTCAATGATATGCCGTTGGGGGCGTTTGCGTTGGCGGATAGCCTAAAAGTCGATAGTATCGCTGTTATCGAGTCGCTTAAACAACAAGGCTTAAGTGTGATGTTGATGAGTGGTGATAAACAATCTGTGGTGGATTATATCGCCCAACAAACCAAGATTCGCCAAGCCTTTGGACAACTCTCCCCTCGTGATAAAGCTGATAATATCGCCCAACTGCAACAACAAGGCAAAAAAGTGGCGATGGTCGGTGATGGGGTCAATGATGCCCCTGCGATGGCAATGGCACAAGCGAGTTTTGCGGTGGAAGGCGGTACGGATATCGCCAAACATACCGCTTCGGCACGCTTAATGGGTGATTCGCTCAAGCACGTTGGCTATGCGGTTGCCATTGCTCGTGCTACCTTACGCAATATCAAACAAAATTTATTTTTTGCGTTTATTTATAATTGTATTGGTATTCCGTTGGCAGGGTTGGGGTTGTTAAATCCGATGATTGCGTCACTAGCGATGGCACTTAGCTCAATTTCGGTGTTGATGAATGCGTTACGCTTGACACGGTTTAGGGTTTAATTGGTAGGTGATGTTTTTACCTTTGCCCAAATTTTTTTGCAAAACCCCCTTATCTATCAAGTCATTGATATCTCGTAAGGCGGTATCCGCAGATACTTTGGTGATGATTGCCCATTTTTTGGTGGTTAAACTGCCATAAAAATCGGTCAATAACTTGTTTAACATCAAGGTTTGCCTATCATTAAAGCTCACCTTGCTATGTACTTGCCAAAATTTTGCCTTGAACATGATTTTATCAGTGGCGACCAACGCATGGATGAGGGCATGATTTAGTGTCGTCAAAAACCAAACCAACCAATCAGTAATATGATTATCGCCCTTTTGAGTTTTTTCGAGTATTTCATAATAGCTCTTGCGGTCAAGCAAAATTTGGGCGGATAAACTATAAAATCGCTGAGGGCTACCGTCACTATTTGCCAAAGCACGTTCAGTAATTGCTCGTGTCAGCCGACCATTGCCATCATCAAATGGGTGAATCGTTATAAACCATAAATGAGCAATACCTGCTTTAATAAGCCAATCCATATTTGGTTGCTCACTGATAGGGGTATTAAACCATGCTAAAAATTGGCTCAATTCGTCCATTAAGCGTTCGGCAGATGGGGCTTCAAAATGTACTTTCGTACGCCCATAACCGCCTGATACTACTTGCATAGCACCTTCGCTATCATCTCGTAACTGACCTGTCTTGACAGCATATAGCCCACTAAAGCCTGTTGGAAACAACGCTCGATGCCATGGCAATAACTCATCTAATGTTAATGGTTTAGCAAAATCAAAAGTTGCTTTTAACAACATCTCAACCACGGCTTCCACCTCTCGACTAGGTGTCGGTAAACCCACCGTTGCCACGCCCAAAAACCGAGCCACTGATGAACGAACTTGTTGTTGATTGAGTAATTCGCCTTCAATTTCAGAGGTTTTAATGACTTCAAGGGTAACCGCATTGAGTTGGGCTTCAAGATTGAGTTCAAAACCAATACTTTGCAAACGCCCCATCAATTGCCCTTGCTTTAGGCGAATCTCACTAACCAACGGCAACAAAGCATGGCTATCATATTGCCAATCTGTCCAACTGGCTTGCTGATGAATATATAAAGGAAAATGCGTCATCAAAATACGTTTATGGTTATTTTAGCCTAATTAATACAAGTCATGCGGTAAAACATCGCTTATTCACCGCAAATTATGCGTTGAATCATAGCATAATTCAACGCATTTCTGCTACAAAAAAAAGACCAGCCCAAGCCAGTCTTTTATCATTGTTAATCAATATCATGCCATCAATCCATTCGGATTGCCTTGGTTTTTCAATTTATTATCTTCTTCACTGCGATGCCATTCGTATAGACCGACAAACGCATTAATTTGATACACCATGGTTTGAATGGCAAAAATATAATTGCCTGTCATCAAATTAACAATCAACCACACAAAATTCACCGCAATCCACAACCACCAGTTGAATGAATAACGCAAAATCATGGTCGCTTGGGCAGTAATTGACAGCACAAATGCCAATACATTAATCCAAAAAAAGTCAATCACGCCTAAAAATTTACTACCATCATCAGCCACGACCGCATACCCCATCGAAGCCAACCATTGATTGACTGTTGGGAATAACGCCAAACCAATCACAATAAATACCAACGTCACGCCCCAAATCGCCTTATTAGCTTCTTTGGGAATCATATTACCATCACCATCGGTATTTTTAGTCCAATAAAACATCCCATATAAATGGGTAAAAAAGTTAAACATCGGTGCAAGCATCAAGCCAACTGCCCCAGATGTGCCTTGCACGATGGTTTCGCCTGCCGTTGCCATCATGCCAAAGCCATTGCCTGCCACGTTACGGCGAAAACTCAATGATACCACGCAAATCAAGCCAATCAGTGATACCCCTAAATAAAACCAGTTGAGCAATGAATGGTCTGTGGTAAGCCAAAACCCTGTACTCAAGGCGATGACACCAAAAAAGAACCAAGCAACCGTCCATTCTTGCGACCATTCGCCTGTGATTTTATCCAATAATTCAATTCGCATGGTATAATCTCTTATAAAAAATGTATCAATGTTCATTTAACAATTGTTGTAATACCAAACCCACATAATAAGGGTGTAATGCTTACGTCCTATTAGTTAAAGATATTAGACTTCTTTCTAAACTGTAAAAATCAATCAAAAATCTTTATTTAACCCCACCCCAGCCCTCCCCTTAACAGGGGAAGGAGCGGTTCTCCCCCTGCAACGGGGGAGTTAGAGGGGGGGCTAAAAAGAGGTCTATTAAGCCCTACGGTATAACATTCATTGAAAATGGTAAAAGTATTTGATGGCAGTATGCCAATCTTAGCTATTTGATTAGCTATTTGGTCAAATCTTGATAACCATGAAAAATCAACTCATCAATCAATGCCACTGCCTGTAAAAAGCGTTGATGATAATCTGGGCTATCGACAAACAATGGCTGAATATTGTGACGAGCAAAAATTTGCTTGAGGCGATTTTCAAAACGCTCACGTTGTTCACTTGACCCAAGTGACCGCATCCCATCAGCGACCCAAGGCGTGTTATTGGCAAGCATGATGGTGTAATCGAGCCTAAACTCATCAATACAAGCGGTCAAAAATGGGTGGGTTTTGCCCTCATATTCTTCACAAAATGCCTGTGTCGTGACAAAATCGGTATCCACCAAAGTCAATGGGGCAGGGGCAAGCTGTTTTGCCACACGAATCGCCTGCTCATGGTCGGTTGCCATCAGCGGATAGTCGTCATATTGCATGCCAAGCTCTGTGCCACCCAAATCCGTTTGCACAAACACTCGCCCCATTTCTAACGCATAGCTTGCCCCATAATAATTCACCAATTTGTGCAACAGCGTGGTTTTACCAGAGCTTTCACCACCGACAATCGCCACGGTTTTGGTATAGCTTGGGCGGGCTTGCGGATGAATGGCAGACCAATATAAAGCAGGATTGGCATGGATTTTATCGCTATTAAATGCTGGATGGCGAGGGGTACTAAGGACAGGCACAATCAGCTCAAGTTGGTTTAGCGGATGGGTTTCATCAATAAATAAAATCGGCTGTTCTATGCCACTGGTCAGATGCGGAAAGCGTTGCAATAAGTTGGTTAGCACGCCATTGACTTTATCTTGAGAAATCGCTTGATGGTCGTCCTCATACGTGGGCGTGACCACATCTGGCAATAACTCAATATGCACAAATGGCAAATCCGCAAACGCCATCGTGAGCCAACGGACTTTATCTTTTAAATTAATGTTAAAATTTGGATTGGGGCGAGGGTGAGGGGTGACAAACAGGTATAAATCCTTGACTTGCCCACAAGCATGCAAAATACTCCGCACATGCCCCAAATGTAATGGCTCAAAATGCCCAATAATTATCCCTGTCTGTTGCATAGCGTATTCCAATGATTGATTTGGTTTATCAAAAAATGACCTATGATAGCTTATTTTTTATGCAATGGCATAATAAAATGTCGTGAGTTAAACTAATTCACAAGTTGTAACCAAGATGTCTGAAATCGTTACCAAAGCCAAACAAGATAGTCGGAAGAAATTGATTCCAATCGGTTATAATGCCTTGTAATTAAAGTATTAAATTTTGAATACCCAGATAACTTTTAGGAAATTCATCACGATTATGTCAAATAAACTCGTTAAGCTTCATCGTTCCACCAACCACCGTATGATTGCTGGGGTTATGGGAGGCGTTGCTGAGTATTTGGGCTGGAGTCCAACGCTAGTACGCCTATTATTCGTCATCATCTCAACCATGAGTGTGGCAGTACCGGGCATTTTAATTTACATCATCCTTTGGATTATGATGCCCCAAGCGACCGTGGCATCATACCATAGCTATTAATAATTATTAAGTTTTTTTAAACAAAAAACCTCAAAATAAAAATAATTCATTAATCGGCATAGCTGACCCAACAAAAACGAATAGTTTGTTTATTAGCCAATAACAATAATTAAAAATAATAACCAACACTTTACTTGCTTTTCCTCCTGCCCAAATGTGATTGCATTTGGGTATTTTTTTATCCAAAAAATTTTATATTAGGACTTACGCAAAATGTCATTTGTAGGTTGGGTGGAAGCATGAGACCCAACACAAAAGGTCGAAAATGTTGGGTTTCGTAACCTCAACCCAACCTACGATAGGTATAAATGCGTAAGCCCTAATGTAAAAAAAGGCGTGTTATGCAAACACGCCTTTTAAATGAAAAAATTTAAGGATAAAAATTAAGGCACAAAACGCACAGGTTCGGCAATTACTTCTTTAGCACGTTCAGCGACTTTGTCAAAACGGTGAATGCTATTACCTTGATTATCAACCGCCACGGTCACAGGCATATCTTCCACGTCAAACTCATAAATCGCTTCCATACCAAGCTCTGGGAATGCCAACACTTTGGCAGATTTGATGGCTTTTGACACGAGGTAGGCTGCACCACCCACGGCAATCAGATAAATCGCCCCATGTTTGGCAATCACTTCACAAGTGGCTGGGCTACGCTCAGATTTACCAATCATACCAATCAAGCCTTGGTCAAGGATGGTATCGGTGAATTTATCCATACGAGTTGAGGTCGTAGGGCCCGCAGGTCCGACCACTTCGTCACCCACTGCATCGACAGGCCCGACATAGTAGATAAAGCGGTTGTTTAGCTCAACAGGTAGCGGTTCGCCTTTGGCAAGCATATCAACCATGCGTTTGTGGGCGGCATCACGACCTGTCAAGATTTTACCACTTAATAACAGCGTGTCACCGATGTTAAATTGGCTGAGTTTCTCTTTGGTAAGGTCATTGACGTTGACTTTGATAACATCGTCCGAGCCGAATGACACTTCTGGCCAATCCGATAATGATGGCACAGGCATATCCGCTTCACCGTTGCCATCAAGGGTAAAATGCAGGTGGCGAGTGGCGGCACAGTTTGGAATCATGGCGACCGCTTTACTGGCGGCGTGGGTTGGGAAGTCTAATACTTTAACATCTAATACAGTGGTCAAACCGCCCAAGCCCTGTGCGCCAACGCCCAATTCATTGACTTTTTCAAACATATTGAGGCGGAAACGCTCAACCGTATTTAGTTCTGCACCGCTGTCAGCTTTGGCTTGTAGCTCGTGAATGTCGATGTGTTCCATCAATGAGCGTTTGGCAAGCATCATGGCTTTTTCGGGTGTACCGCCCACGCCAATGCCAAGAATCCCCGGTGGACACCAACCTGCACCCATTGCTGGGATGGTTTTTAATACCCATTCTTCCACCGAGTCTGATGGGTTTAACATGGCAAATTTGGCTTTATTTTCTGAACCACCGCCTTTGGCAGCACAGATAACATCGACTTTATCGCCTGCGACCACGTTCATGTGGACGACTGCTGGTGTGTTGTCTTTGGTGTTTTGGCGTTTGCCGATTGGGTCAACCAAAATCGAGGCACGCAAGGGGTTTTCTGGGTTGTTGTAGGCACGGCGAACGCCTTCATTGACCATGTCTTCCACGGTCATATCCGTTTCCCATTGTACATTCATACCGATATCAAGGAACACCACCGCACTGCCTGTGTCTTGGCAAATCGGACGATGACCCATCGCTGACATACGGCTGTTGACAAGGATTTGTCCCATGGCATTTTTGGCAGATGGGTTGGTTTCTTTTTGCCATGCTTCATACACGGCATCGACAAAATCTTTGGGGTGATAGTAGCTGATAAACTGAAAGGCATTGGCGATTGAATTGATAAAATCGTCTTTTTTGATGACGGTCATGGCTAGTCCTTTTTGAGTTGGGGGAAATACTTAAATTTTCATACATCCGATAATTTAACGCTAGGCTAATTTTAGCGTAAAATAGCCATTTGAGCTATGTAAAAATTTATCACTCCCACAAAATAACAGGCATACCAATGACCAAATCCACCAAAATCCCAAAACCGTTTACCCCTCGGCAAATCGAGCAACTCGTTAACGCCCAACGCCTCAACGACCGCATTCATCAACACAATGATAAACTTATCGAGATGTATGAAGAACTTAATAACGTACTACCCATGATAGAAGAACTGGAAAAATTCTATTTCAAAGATTGGGGGAAATATTACGACAAAGAAATCAGTGAAGCGGATTTGGCAGAAATCAACCGCCAAGCTGAACCTAAAGGGCATTCGGTATTGGGTGAAGATACCATTTGGAATACCTTGAGTACCACTCGGCAATTACGCATTGATTTGTTAAAGGTTTTGGCGAATCATTTATAAATTATTCAGTTTAACAGCATTGTTTTATCAAAGGGCGTAAGCATTACGCCCCTACAAGAACGCCTATTTTCAAGCTACGCTATAAATAGGACTTACGCAAATTGTAAATTTATCTTGCTAAATAAAGACGCTAGACCCCTGCCTACGCAGGGGTGACGAGTAAATTAAATGTTCGTTACTTCGGACATAGCCCTTGTCTTGCGAGCCTGCAAAACAGTGTTTTGCTTTAACGGCTCTCATCCTGCGAATGCAGGAATCCAGTGTCTTTTGCGTAAGTCCTAATAAAATGGTTTATATCGCCGATACAATACCACTTTTTATCATGGTCAATGCCAAAAATTGGCTATGTAAATACCAATAGATTACCAAAAACCCCACGATTATCACCACATACCCTGCCAAAATTAACGGCTGGCGAGCGTGCAATGTGCCATATTTGGATTGACCAAGGCTATATAATATTGCCAAAACCGCCCCTGTCACAGCCCCACCGACATGACCTGCATTGTCAATGCCACCGACCAAAAACCCATAACCCAAATTAATCGCCATCACCCAAATCAGCGATTTGACACTTAGCATCATGCCGTTGATGGGTTTTTTGCGAAGTGCGACCACCAACAACATCATGCCAATGCCCATGATACCGCCAGAAGCCCCTGCACTCACAACAGGCATCATACCCTGTATTACGTCCATCATACCCAAAAAGTTATTTAATAAATTACCGCCCACCCCTGCCAAAATAAACAACAGCAAGAAATTTAGCGAACCGACCATCCGTTCTGCCACTTGTCCAAAATAATACAGGGCAAACATATTAAACATCAAATGCAACAGCCCAATATGCAAAAATAAACTCGACACCAATCGCCACGGCTGATTGCCCAAGCTAAACGGCAAAAAGTTTGCACCCCATGTCAATAATGCCTCTGTGGTCGGCTGACTGGGGTTGACACCTGTTAAGACTTGGAGTAAAAATAAGCCCACACACATCACCAACAGTACCAGCGTACATGGAAAAAAACGCATGGCTTGCTGAATCGGTGGCAGGCTGTGGTTTTGACGGTTGATAGGGGGTTGAAACGGCGTGTCAGCGGACATAGATATAACCATAATAGAATAACAACTGCTACAAATAGCAAATTCAAACTAAAAAATCAATGTATCCTCTGTGAGTATTGCCAATGACTGACAATAAAACAACACATAACGCCCATGATATACCGAATCATCAGCGACCCACGGTCATCATCTTGCATGGATTATATATGCACAAATGGGCGATGAAGCCCCTTGCCAAGCGATTACAAAAACAAGGATTTGACGTACAAAGGTTCGGTTATTATAGTCTATTACATCTCCTGCCTACCCATAGCCAACGCCTAGATGCGTGGCTTAGTGCTAGGTTTAGCAAAGATACGCCATTATATTTGGTTGGGCATAGTCTTGGTGGATTGGTGATTCGGGATTTTCTGCACCGTTATCCAGCGTGGCAAGTGGCTCGCTGTGTCACACTCGGCACTCCGCACAATGGCAGTCTATCCGCAGATAGCGTAATGAAGTTAGCCCCCAGTTTTATTGGGCGTTCTTATCAAGCTGGGCTGGATGGTACTGCACCGCCCCTCAAAAATGGGGTCGCATTGGGAAGTATTGCAGGGTCGCATTCGGCAGGCTTGGGCAAGGTGATTTTGCCAAAAGCTCATTTAACCCCTAATTTAGCAAACATAGCCAATGACCTATATGAGCCATTCGATGGACAAAATGACGGCACAGTCTTTGTGTCAGAAACTCGCCTTGCCAATGCCAAAGACCATATTGTTTTACCTGTGTCGCATACAGGCATGATATTTGATGCCAACGTGGCAGAACAAGTGGCGTATTTTTTGATCCATGAACAATTTTATCGACCTTTTGACAACACAGATGTTAAAAAAACTTCATAGCTAAATCAAGGTTGGTCAGACGATAAAGTAGGTTTTTGGCTAAAATATAAAAAAACTGGCTCAATCAGTGTTATAATTGCAACATCATGGTTAGGGTCATCATAAAGGCAAGTTATGGGCGGTTGGGTTTTGGCAAAATTTGATGGGCAATATACAAATAATAATAAAATCAACGATATATGTATTGGCTTACTGCTCATGCTAACAGGTGGTTTAACGGCTTGTAGTCAAAGCAATGACACCCCAGCGACCACTCAAGACACCAGTCAAACCAGTGCTAGCCAACCCTCAATGACCTCGGTATCCACCCCAACCCCTGCTACCATTGCCTCATCAGTCCACACGGCTTCTGTACCCCAAACCATAACACACCAAATTAACCTCTATACCTCGATTGATAAAAAAGCATTAACCCCCTTATTAGCTGATTTTACCAAAAAAACCGATATCAAGGTCGTTGTCACCCAAGATGAACCCATGTCATTACTGGCTCGCCTCAAAGCTGAAGGCGAAAATAGCCCTGCAGATATGTTATTGACTGAAGATGTTGGTGTGTTTCATCATGCAGTCGAAGAGGGCTTATTACAAGCCTTTAGCTCGGATAAATCGGTTGCCAACGTACCAGAACGTTACCGTGACCCCAATGGCAACTGGCTCGCCCTATCGTATTACGCTCGCACCGCTGTGTATGATAGTCGAATGCTCATTAACAAAGATATTATCAGCTATGCTGATTTTGCCAAAGCAAAATGGTTTCAAAAACTTTGTATTAGCCAAGCCAGTTATATCCCCAATCAAGCGTTGGCGGTGAATTTGATTGATAATTTGGGTGAGAAAAAAGCCACCGAAGTGTTAAAAGGCTGGCTAGCAAATGTGGCGGTCGCCCCTGTGCTTGACGACAATGCCGTCATGCAAGCCATCGAAAAAGGGCAATGTCAAGTCGGTATCGTCAACAGCCACCACTATGGCGACTATCTACAAGCCCATCCGACCACGCCCATCAAACTCACATGGCTAAACAAAGGCTATGGCGGACTTCATACCAATATCACAGGCGTTGCCATTCCCAAACATACCAAACACCCAGAAACCACCCTTGCCTTGATAGAATGGCTTGCCCAAAAGCCCCAACAAGCCTTATATGCCAGTCTAAGCAAAACTTTTCCGATGGATAAAAATACCGAAGCCTCGGTACTGCTCAAATCTTGGGGGGACTTTGAAATCAACCCTATGCCTGTCAATGACTATGCCGAAAAACAAAAAATGGCAGTCGATTTGTTAAAAGATATTAGCTATCCTTAACTTTTTCCACCATAAAATGCAAATACCGCCCCAACCATTTATACGGTTCTTGGTCGCTATATTTGACTTCCATCTCAATCACCGCTTGTGGGTTGGTATGTCCGCCACGTTTAAGCGGTGAGTAGTCGTGAAATACTCGCAAGCCAGAACTTCGCACGATACGATAATTCCTTTTGGCAAGCCATGCTAAAACCTCATCTTTTGCCACAGGGTTATTGGGTGTCAGGCTTTTATTATCCGCTTCAAAATCGGTTTTATTTAACAAATTAAAATTACCCATCACTAGATTGCGATATACAAAACTGGCAGGGTTATAAAAACACAACGACAGCCCACCGTCATCGGCAAGCCAATTGTCAAAAAAGTCCATGATATCGGCAGGCGAGGCGAGCCATTCCAATACAGCATGACAAAGAATCAAGTCATATTTACCACTTAGTTTGTTATTTAAGTCTTGGTAAGGACAAGTGTGCCAAGTGATATTGTTTGTCAAGTCACCAAGCTCGGTTTTGGCATGATGTTTGGCAATGTCGAGCATATTGGCAGAGATGTCGTTGATGGTAACGTCATATCCATTTTTGGCAAGTTCAATGCTAATTTGAGCCAATCCTGCTCCGACATCTAACACTCGTAAGGGGCGGTTGAGGCGAGTTTGGGCGGTGGCGACCCACTCCAAGATGTCACGGCGAAGTACGGCAAGGCGGATTTGACCTTTTAAGCCACCGTAGATTTTCTTTTCAAAATGTTCGCTAATATCGTCAAAATTGCGGTCTTGAATCATGCTAAATTTTTAAACCCACGCTGTTTATCACGCTGATAGTCACGTTCTTTGAGTGTCGCCCGTTTATCGTGCAACTTTTTACCTTTTGCCAATGCCACTTCACATTTGACACGCCCATGACTCCAATATACCTTGAGAGCTACGCAAGTATGTCCCTTTTGATTGACCATACCAAACAATTTATCAATCTCACGGCGGTGCAACAGTAGCTTACGAGTACGCAGTGGGTCAGCGACAATATGCGTAGAGGCTTGCAACAATGGCTGAATGTGCGAGCCAAACAAAAATGCCTCACCGTCCTTAAAAATCACATAGCTTTCGGTAATTCGCATTTTGCCTGCACGGATTGCCTTGACTTCCCAGCCGAGCAGTTCTAGCCCAGCTTCAAAGCTTTCTTCGATAAAATATTCATGGCGAGCCTTTTTGTTACTGGCAATCAGACTGGGCATGGCTTTGGGTTTTTTACTCATACGGTTTCCTACTCATGGTGTTTCCTTGACTGCCGAGCGGACGTACCCTGCGACAGACATTTTATATTGATAATAATTAAATGTATTGTATCAAAAAGGAAGATTGGAATGTGTTTTAATGGGTTATTTATAGTTGTCTAAACTAGCAATAATACCAAACCCAAAATCTCAAATCCTCATTTTTGATTTAACTCACCATAATTCACTTAGGACTGACGCAACACTATCATTTAGTGGGTTGCTGAGGCAACTGTGGTGGTATTGGTATGGGGTATTTGCTTAGGGGTTGGGGCAGTACCAAACCATTTTTCATAAATTTTGGCATAAGTGCCATCAGCGATGATTTGTCCCAAGCCGATATTAAACTTGTCAATGACAGCGGTATTCCCTTTTTTGGCAACTACGACCATCTCATAAGGAGCAAAATAATCACCCTCTCCACCAATAAAAAATTTCATATTAGGTATAGATTTAACATGATAATGCAGTAAACCACTGTCTGCTACCACTGCATCAGCTTCACCTTGAATCACGGCTTTGATGGCTAAATAGCTAGAGGTTTTTTGGATAATATTTGGGCTGTCTTCTCCTTGCAGTTTAAATAAATCATCCGCAGTGGGTGTGTCTTTTTGTACGGCGACTTTGCGATTTTTAAGGTCATCAAAGGTTTTGATATCGGTAACGCTGTCTTTGGTTAAGATGGCATCACTGTCATAGGCATAGGTATTTGATAATAAATAAGCTTGTTCACGTTCTTCATCACGACTGACCGCAGACATGGCCAAATCATATTTATTGGTATTAACCCCATCCAATAAACCATCCCAAGATTTGGGTAAAAAGTTGGCTTTAAAGCCTTGTTTTTCGCCAATGGCATCCAAAATATCTTTATCAAAACCAACGACACTGCCTTTTTCATCCAACGATTCGTAAGGCGGATAGGTGGCTTCTACACCGACAGTAATCACTTGCATTTTTGGGTCGATGCTTGTAGATGAGGCTGTGGCAGTTGAAGATGCAGGTGTTGCTTGCGTTTTCGTTTGTGTGCTGGGCTGGCTCGCTTGATTCGGTTGGCTAGAGGCAGATGGGGCTTCATTTTTGCTACAAGCCGTGAGTAATAATGAAGATAGTAATACCGCAGTACCTGTATATTTGACAAACATCGTTGATAACATAATTTTCCCTTAAAATAACCCACGAAATCGCTAATTTTACAAAAATAGGATGGGGTTTACGATAAAAAAACCACCCAGTGGTAGGGTGGTTGTCATAAAAGTGAAACATTGGTTAAAATACAATCAATTTCAATGAGATATAATCTTTTGATGGCTTAGTGAGTTAAATCAGAAATAAGACTTGAAAAGTAGGGGCGTATACAATACGCCCTACAAATGCTATCTTTTTTCTCATTTAAAAGACTATTGTTTACTCATAACTGTCGGTACTTGGACAGCTACATACCAAGTTTTTATCGCCATATACATCATCCACACGGCTCACCGATGGCCAGAATTTATTGGCACGGATATAGTCAAGCGGATACACGGCTTCTTCACGGCTATAGCCACGAGTCCATTCACCCATCACCACTTGGGCGGTGTGTGGGGCATTGACCAATGGGTTATCCTCAAGCGTCCATTCGCCATTTTTGACTTTCATCGCCTCGGCTTTGATTTGCTTTAACGCACTGATAAAGCGGTCAAGTTCTTCTTTGCTTTCAGATTCAGTCGGCTCAATCATCAACGTACCTGCAACAGGGAATGACATCGTTGGTGCGTGGAAACCATAGTCCATCAAGCGTTTGGCGATATCCACTTCGGTGATGCCTGTTTCGGCTTTGAGTGGGCGAATGTCTATGATACACTCATGGGCGACACGACCGTTTTTGCCACTGTATAGCACAGGGTAATCATCTTTTAGCTGATTTGCCATGTAGTTGGCGTTTAGCAAGGCTGATTCGGTGGCTTGTTTTAAGCCATCTTTACCCATCATGGTGATGTACATCCATGAAATTGGCAAAATACTTGCCGAACCAAACGGTGCGGCCGATACCGCTGACATACCTTTACCGCCATTTGGCACTTCGGCAACCGAGTGGTTAGCGATAAATGGGGCAAGGTGCGACTTCATGCCGATAGGACCCATACCAGGACCACCACCGCCATGTGGGATACAGAAGGTTTTGTGCAAGTTCATGTGTAGCACATCCGCACCCACGTCCGCAGGCTGCATCATGGCAACTTGGGCGTTCATGTTCGCACCGTCCATATACACTTGACCGCCATGTTTGTGAATCAAATCACAAATATCACGAATCCCTTCTTCAAACACGCCATGTGTTGATGGGTAAGTAATCATCAATGCACCGAGGTTGGCACTGTGTTTTTCGGCTTTTTCGGTCAAATCGGCAAAGTCCACGTTACCTTGTTCATCAGTCGCCACAACGACAACATCCATACCCATCATGTGGGCGGTCGCAGGGTTGGTACCGTGTGCCGAACGTGGGATTAAGCAGATATTGCGGTCGGTTTGACCCAAGCTTTCATGGTAACGGCGAATTGCCAATAGTCCTGCATATTCGCCTGACGCACCTGAGTTAGGTTGCATTGAGATGGCATCAAAACCTGTGATTGCTTTGAGTTGGTCTTGCAAGCCTTCAATCATCTCAAGGTAGCCACCGACTTGGTCACGAGGGGCAAATGGATGGACATTGGCAAATTCATTCCAAGTAATCGGCAACATTTCGCTAGTAGCGTTCAATTTCATGGTACAAGAACCCAATGAAATCATGCTGTGATTCATCGCTAAGTCTTTGTTTTCTAACTTTTTCAAGTAGCGTAACATTTCGTGTTCAGTGTGGTGACTGTTAAACACAGGATGGCTTAAAATCGCATCTTTACGCAATAAGCTGTCACCCAATGACAAGGTCAAAGTATCGCCCAATTCGACTGAAGAACCTGTAAAAAGTTGGGTCAAAATGGCAAAATCTTGGCTATCGCTGACTTCACTAAAGGCAACTGCCAAATGGCTGTCATCGACTTTACGCAAGTTAAAACCAACATTTAACGCATTTTGATAAAGCTGTTCAGTTTGACCGTCCGTTTTTACCAATACCGTATCAAAAAATTGTGAATGAACAACTGTCATACCAGCATTTTGTACTGCTTTAGCAAAAGCAGTCGCCAACGCATGAATACGAGTAGCAATACGTTTTACCCCTGTTGCCCCATGATACACGGCATACATACCTGCCATATTTGCCAACAAGACTTGCGAAGTACAAATGTTTGAATTGGCTTTTTCACGGCGGATATGCTGTTCACGAGTTTGCAACGCCATACGCAGGGCAGGCTTACCTTGGGCATCGACCGATACACCAATGATACGACCGGGGGCAGAGCGTTTGGCACTGTCTTTAAAGGCAAAGTAAGCAGCGTGCGGGCCACCAAAGCCCATCGGTACGCCAAAGCGTTGGGTATTACCCAAAGCCACATCCGCACCCATGTCAGCAGGTGATTTTAGCAATACCAAGCTCATCACATCAGCGACCACAATCGCCATCGCACCGTTGGCTTTTACCGCACTGATAATGTCTGTTAAATCAACGACATCGCCATTTGTGCCGACATATTGGAAAATCGCCCCAAAGAAATCACCATTTTTGGCTACGTCAAAATCACCGACTACAACATCCCAACCAAAGTATTTGGCACGAGTGCGAATCACATCTAGGGTTTGTGGGTAGATACGGCTATCAACAAAGAATTGGTTGGATTTGCTTTTGCTAATGCGTTTTGCCATTGCCATCGCTTCGGCGGCAGCGGTCGCTTCGTCAAGTAGTGAAGCACCTGCCATTTCTAAGCCTGACAGGTCGATACATACTTGTTGGAAGTTTAGCAAGGCTTCAAGGCGACCTTGGGCGATTTCGGCTTGGTAAGGGGTGTAAGCCGTGTACCAACCTGGGTTTTCAAGGACGTTACGTTGAATGACCGCAGGCACACGAGTAGGGTAGTAGCCCATGCCGATATAGCTTTTGTTGACTTTAATTTTGTCCGCCAAGCCACGCAATTTGGCGATGGCTTCGTGTTCTGGCATACTAAGTGGCAAGTCCAGTTCTTTGTTTAAACGCACCGAGGCAGGGACGGTTTGGCTGATAAAATCTGCCATATCTTTTGCCCCAACCGTTTTTAGCATGGCATCACGCTCTTGGCTGTCAATGCCAACATGGCGGTTGATAAATTCTGATGGGTTAAAGACATCAGTGAAAGTTGAAAAGTTTTGGGTCATCTGTGTTTCCTTAATCAATGACAAGTGCCAAAAAAGGTGAGAAGTGTGTTGAACAAAATTTTAAAGCATATATAACAGCAGGTTTTCTTTGGTTAGTAGGTTCACATCATTCGATTTACTGAGCTTTTTATCAAACGTCCAAGTTGCATTTCTTCCAAACTGACGCTTTTTTTTGCTTTAATAATGCCAAAACTAGCCGTAATGTCATTAATAATTTTTGCAGATGATGCTTTATTTGTTGTACTTTTTGGCTTCTTTTTGGCAATAGGGTTATCTTGGTAGTCGCTTTTTAAAAAATTAACAAAATTAGCAACTTGGCTTTGTTGCGAATAGGGTAGTGATTGAATATCTTTAAAGGTTTGATTAAGATTTAACGTGGTCATATCGTCTATCTCCCCATATTTTGCCAATAAATTTAAACCGTTTTGATAAAACGCTCACGTTCAAAGCGATATTGTTCGCTATAAATGCCACGCTCATCACGTTCACCTGCCCCAATCACCATACAAATATGCTGATGCTCATTGAGTCCCAATAGCTTCTTCATCTGTGGTTCGTCAAACCCACCCATCGGACAGCTATCAAAGCCATACGCACGAAAAGCGAGCATCAAGTTTTGACACGCCAATGACGTACTCACTAACGCCCAATTTTTAAGGTCTTCGGCGTTATAAATCGGCTCAACCATCGCCCCTTTGACTTGACGCACGGCTTGGGTCAATGCCCATTTGGCAGGGGCAAACACATTCATCGCCCCACGAGTCATGGTCACAGGAATCAGTTTGCCATAATAATCTTTGACGGCTTTGGGTACAGGTTTGACAGGGTAGTGGTTGATATTATCTTTGGCGTTTTGTTGCCAAGTATCGGTGCGAGCGACTACCACAATCAAGCGATTGGCAGTACGACAGGCGTTTTGGTTCATGCAATATTGATTGGCTTTTTGGCGTTTTTCTTTGGAATCAATCACAAAAAATTGCCACGGCTGTAAATTACTCGAACTCGGTGCAAGCATCGCCATATCAAGGCAAGCGTTTAGCACGTTATCAGGAATCGGGGTATCGGTAAAACGCCGTACCGCACGGCGACTGGTGACAACGTCATGGAAACTCACTTGTTTTGGGTTGGCAATCGGTGATAGGGTCGGCATGGTGTTTCTCGATAAATTTTTTAAAATTTAATGCGGTTTGAAAGATGAGGGCGTAATCAATACGCCCTTATCTTATTAAAATCAAATTAACTAAATATCAATTACAAAGAATCTTGATATTCGTCAGCGTCCATCAAGCTGTCGTAATCAGACGCATTGGTTGGTTTGATTTTGAAGAACCAACCTTCGCCATATGGGTCTTCGTTGATGATTTCTGGGGCATCAACCAAGGCTTCGTTGATTTCGACAATTTCGCCTTCAATCGGTGCGTACACGTCAGAGGCGGCTTTAACTGATTCTACCACGGCAACTTCAGCATCCACTTCCACTGTTTCGCCCACTTCAGGTAGCTCAACGAATACGATGTCACCCAACAAATCTTGGGCATGGTGGGTAATACCCACGGTGATTGTGCCGTCAGCTTCTTGGCGTAACCATTCGTGGCTTGCGACATATTTTAGTTCGGCTGGGATATTGCTCATGTGAAATTCCTCTCAAAATTATAGTGAGTTACAGACAAAGTTGTATTCTTTGCCTTGGGTGCTGACTGACAACACGCCTTCGTTACCTTTAACGTGCCACTCGTAAGTGGTTTTTGCAGGGGTAGTCAAGGTGTAGCGTTCGCCAGAGGCGGCGACATCTTGTTTTAGCACCATTGCCACTTGGTTTAAGCCAAGCATTGGCGAGGTGATTTTGACATTTGCCACGTTGTCTTGTGATTGTGTGGCATAAAATGCACTGACTTGAGTGTCATTGTCGCATTTATAAACTTGTGAATTGGCTTGTACGGCTTGTACTTGAGCAGGGGTAGGTTGGGCAATTGGAGCTGAAGTACAGGCAGTTAATACGGCAAATGCAGGCACAAGGGCTAATAATGTTTTCATAATAATACCTTTTTATGGATGTTGTTGTAATTAACGCATTGCCTTGATAATCATTGGCAAAACGCCCACGTTAATGAGAATTAATATATGGTTAAAACAGCTTTTTGGCGTTAATGGCATGATAGCACCGATAAAGCGTCAATTACATTATCGTTTAGTTAAAAATTTGTCTAACCAGTCATGCCAAAATACGTTTAACACTAAACCTCTTTCCATACCCCCTCTAGCTCCCCCTTTGCAGGGGGAGAACTGCTCCCTCCCCTGTTAAGGGGAGGGCTGGGGAGGGGTTAAACAACAAATTTTAATGATATTTTATAATTTGGAAACAGGTTTAATAGTAACAACATTCAATTTTAGTCAAATTGTTTTTGACCATTTCGTACAAATGGCAATGCAATGATACGCACAGGCGTTGCTGTACCACGCAAATCAACATTAGCAGTGGTATCTTCGGTTTTTGGAATGCGAGCAATAGCAATCGATTGTTTCAAGCTTGGGCTAAATGTCCCGCTAGTAATCACGCCTGTTTTGCCATTCGCCAAGGTTACTGTCATGCCATCACGCAGTACGCCTCGAGTTTCTAACACCAAGCCCACTTGCATGACATCGCTACCATCGGCAACGGCTGTGGCTTGTTTATCTTGCATCGCTTGACGACCAACGAAGTCACGCTCATCTTTCACCGCCAATGTCCACGCCATACCGCACTCATACGGATTGATGGTTTCGTCCATTTCGTGACCGTATAAGTTCATACCTGCTTCTAGGCGTAGCGTATCCCTTGCCCCAAGACCCGTTGGCACGATACCGTTATTTTTTAACAAATCAAAAAATGCTGAAGCACTATCGGCAGGTAATATCACTTCCACGCCATCTTCGCCTGTATAGCCAGTTTTGGCAACAAACCAATCTTGACCTTCAATCTCGGTCAAATCTTTACCAACAAACGGTTTTAACGCCGATAAGCTATCCGCCCACGTTGGTTTGGCTTTGGCGAGTTTTTCAATGGCTTTCGGGCCTTGTACGGCAAGCATGGCAAGTTCTGGGCGTTCGGTGATGGTGACAGTGAAGTTAAAATCTTTGGCAACTTTGTTAAATTGTGCTAAGTCTTTATCACGAGTCGCAGCGTTTGATACGATACGATACTCGGTTTCGGCTTCGTTCATGCGGTAGGCGATAAGGTCGTCAATCACGCCACCATTGTCATTGAGCATGGCAGAATAGATGGCTTTACCGACAAATTTGGCTTTAGCGATGTCATTGGCAAGGAGTTTTTGTAACCATGCTTTGGCATCTACGCCTTCGATGTCAGTGACGACCATGTGCGATACGTCAAACATCCCTGCGTCAGTACGCACGGCTTCGTGTTCGGCAATTTGTGAGCCGTAATGAATGGGTAATTCCCAACCTGAAAAATCCACGATTTTGCCGTTATTATCGACATGAGATTGGTAAAATGGGGTGCGTTGTAGGGTAGTTGACATAACAAATCCTTGATAGGCAAAGCGTTGCGACCAACATAGCCACAACAAAAAATCAGTGCGATACTGATGATTTATTTGCCCCATCTGTCCTGTTACCTGAGATTTTCAGTTAATTTACTAAAATAAAAGTAAATAAACCTTTTCCCCTTCGGTGGTGTTTTTTATAGGTAATTTAATTAACAATAAAATTTTTATCAAAGGGTGTATGCAATACGCCCCTACAAAATCTATTTATTGCTATATTAAATGGCTATAATAAAAAACACGCTCTCCAGATTTGTTATTTGATAGTGGTATCAAATGTCGATTCCAGTCCTGTTACCTGAGCGATTATAGGGTTTTTACGCCTTCGGTGATTAGTCGGTTTTAAGGGTGTTAAAACGGCTAATACTCTCCTGAAATGAAAGGCTATTATGCGGTGTTTTGGTATTTTTGACAAGGATTTTTTGCCATATTTTGCTAAAAAATGGCTTGGATAAAATGGCATGATAGTTGTTTTGACAAAACAATCTATGCAATATTTTTACAAAACTTTGAACGACAAGATATGCTAAACTAGCCCTAGTTGTAACACAATCTTGTTTAAACCAATAACTTTAAAATCAATAATAAGGATACATCATGGATTTTATGAGTGTGAGCTTTGCCAGTATTTTATCCATGTTGGCGATGACCGAGGGGCTAGGCGGTGCGAATGCCGAACCCGAACAAGTCGCCAAAATTTCGACCTATACCTTGCCACCGATTGCAGGACAATGGCAGTTGGATTTAGCCGAGGCGAAAGCAGGCTGTCAAGAACGCTATAACTTTGGGCGTGACCAACTATTTTTGGGGTCAAGTGGTGAAGAATTGACCTATGGTAAATACCTGTATAGTGTGGTCAGTGAGGGCTTGCCTGCTTTGGCAATTCAGACCAAATACGATAACAATGCCGAAGACTGTTCTGGTAAAAAAATCGACCAAGCAGGCGATATTTTGGTAGCGTATGTCAAACAAACAGGCAATACCATGCAATGGTGTGCCGATGGTGAGGGTAAAAAATGCGATATGACCCTACACCGAGTGTTGCCTTAACTATAAATAATGTAGTATATCAGCAAGCTTAACGTTTCCTTCGACAGGCTCAGGGCGAACGTTTGTATGATGCTTGCGTAATGCCTATGACGGATAATATTGATAAAATTATGATACCTACTTTTTCAAAATCTCAACCGCTTAATCATAGTCAAGCCAGCTCTATCGGTGAGCAACGCCTTATCAGCCCTGTTGGTCGACCAGAAGACCATAGCGATAATAAAATTCGTCCCAGTCTGCTCAGTGAATATATCGGACAGCCTGTGGTCAAAGAGCAAATGCAGGTGTTTATCCATGCGGCTCGCACTCGCCAAGAAGCCCTTGACCATACCTTGATTTTCGGGCCACCCGGTTTGGGCAAGACCACGCTCGCCAATATTATCGCTCGAGAGATGGGCGGTAATCTTCGCTCGACTTCAGGCCCTGTGCTAGAACGGGCAGGGGATTTGGCAGCCATGCTCACCAACCTTGAAGCAGGGGATGTGCTATTTATTGATGAAATTCATCGACTTAGCCCTATGATTGAGGAAATTTTATACCCTGCGATGGAAGATTTTCAGCTTGATATTATGATAGGTGAAGGCCCTGCGGCACGTTCGATTAAGTTGGATTTACCACCTTTTACATTAGTCGCAGCAACCACTCGTGCTGGACTGTTGACCTCCCCTTTGCGTGACCGTTTTGGCATTGTGCAACGCCTTGAGTTTTATAGCGTTGAGGATTTGACGACTATTGTCGTTCGTTCGGCAAGGTTACTGAATGTCCCCATGACCCAAGAGGGTGCAGTGGAGGTGGCAAGGCGTTCTCGTGGTACGCCACGAATTGCCAATCGCTTGCTTCGGCGTGTGCGTGATTATGCCCAAGTCAAGGGCGATGGCACGGTGACGGCTGAGATTGCTCACAGTGCGTTGGATATGTTGGCGGTGGATAGACGAGGGCTGGATAATTTGGATAGGCGATATCTTGAGGTATTGGCAGAGCGGTTTGATGGTGGACCTGCAGGGGTCGAGTCGATAGCGGCTGCCTTGGCGGAAGACCGTGGTACGCTTGAAGATGTGATTGAGCCGTATTTGATACAGCAAGGGTTTATTGTAAGGACAGCAAGGGGGCGGATGTTGACGGAGATGTCTAAAGCTCAGCTTGCTAAATAAAATTTTAAGCCAAATAAAAACCCCTTACATTGCGTAAGGGGTTTTTATTTTTTGGTTAAGATTATTTGACATAAACGATTTTAGTCACGGTATTTGCAGCAGGAGCAGGAGCATTGGTTGTTATACGGATTTCATCTTTAGGTTGGCAGTTTTTATAACTAAGGATGTAGGAAACATCATTATCCGAAACTCTACCATTGCTTAAATCTACTAGTGCCGGAACGGTTAAGTTACCACTAGTAAATTCTGCGGTACATGCAAGGTTAGTATCAACAAGCGTAACAGAAGCTACTGATTTATCAACTGTTTCAGAAGCTACTCCATTTGAGTTTACAGCGATTGATTTTATTGTTCCTCCGACATTTACCTTGACAACACTATTTGGTTCAGCATTGGCTATATCTAATCTTTTCGCTACTACAACCTCAGTTGACTCACCTGTTGTAGTGTTTTTTTGTGTCTCTTTAATGTCTACGAGGGTTGCGGTTGGTGTAAAGTTGGTGTTATCTTTGGTAGATACACTAATCGTTGTTCCAGCTGGCATTGAAACAGTCTTACTGCCATTGCCATACATTTTGAACTCGTATTCTATAGGCGTATCTTTGATAGTATTAGGGGTTAGTGTTGTAAATGGCGGTACAAATACAGGAACATTGCCCGCAAGACCCAATACAAATTCATAACGTAATATTGCAGCTAATTGATTATCGCATTGATGGGTAACGGTTTGTAGTGGATTGGTACTTAATATTTGTGTAATCAAATTAGGTTGAGCATAATTTGATGTAGAGCAAGCCATTGGTGAGCCAGTGATTGGACGAATATAAACATATTCACCAAAATCATGTTGCCCATTTTCATTATCATCACGATAAAAACTACCAATATTATTTTGTAATGGCTCGCCAATATCAAATTTGTTATTGCCATTACTATCAATGTAGGATTTATCACCTTCTACATACGCAACCACTGATAGTCTACCATCACTTCGTGGGTTTTGGGTGGTAAAGGTTACTTCACATTCACCATTTTTTGTTGAGCAATTTGGTGTAATTTTACCACCTTCTGATACGAAGCTTACGACAGTACCATCAGGAACAGCATTACCAACACGGTCAACCAACATCACTTTGACACTGGTAGAATCACCATCTACGCCAATCGCAAGGGTGTTTTTGCCTAGTGATACACTCATGCCATTTTGAGTAGCACGACCTGTAGCAACAGACACATCCTTAGATAAAGCTGTGACATTGGCATCAGCGACTAATGTTGCTTTTAATTCTACAGGTCCAGGTAATGCACCGGGATATAAGGTTACGCTGATTTTACCTTCAGAGTCACTCTTTAAGGTTTTGGGTTGATTGTTACCCAAAGAAATGAAGCTAAAGTCGTTTGGTGCATACACTCGACTAACAATAACTTCTTGGTTGGCAGCAGGTTTGCCATTGGCATATACCGTAAATTCAATTTGTCCAGAGGAGGATGAACCACTATTGCTTGCACCCAGTTTAACTTCACCCGTTGATGTATATACGACTGAACTTGCTTGTATTGAAGCAATGGTTACAGTTGCAGATTTAGTCGTGCCTGTGGTCGTAGAAGCAGTGATTTTTGCTGAACCACCTGTACATAAATTGCCATTGGCATCAATGGCTTTATAGGTAGTTGATACTTCCCCTGAAGTATTAGAAGTTGCAGAAGTATTGGTAAATGTACCACATGAGGCAGTAAAAGTGATTGGAATATTTGGTTGGACTGTACCATTTGCATCTTTGGTAATAAGGGTAACGTTGGTAGAACCACCTACTTCTAACTGACTCGTTGCTAATGTGATATCTGATAATGTCAGATTTAGGGCTTGTAATGAAAAGTTATAGTTCGGTGAGGTAGCAGTTACCTCATTATAAGTAGTTGTAGCAGATAATGAGTAAGCCCCTGTATCCGTCCCATTTGTGGGTTTAACAGAAATCGTTGCTAAACCATTGGCATCTGTAAGGACTGAACCATTTGTTGTGCCAAAGCTGACACCACCTGTTGCATTAAATGTCACAATCGTACCACTTACAGGTTTACCTTCGCCATCTGTTACTTTAACAGACGCATTTGCACCTGTACTATCAATAGTAGTGGTATTATTACCAGTAGGATCTTTTAGACTAACGGCAGTGATATTAAGTTTTGAGGAAGCAGTTGTTGTTGAGTTGCCACTTTCACCATTCCCACCATTAATAGGCGGTGCTAAAGTATCATTACCACCACCGCCACAGCCAGCCAATGTGACGGCTAATGCCAATGCTGATAATTGAAATGGTTTTGCAAACAATGTAGAAATTGCCATAGCTATCTTCCTATGTGATAGATATTTAAAACAGATGTTGCAACCAACAAAATTGAGAAACAACAACTCGCTAAACTAAAATCTATTGATGTTATAAACTGTAATTGTAGAAAAAACTCAAAACTTAGACTATTTTGCTATGCTAACTTTACCTATTTTGCAAACAACTTACAACCTTTTATATACCCAATTTTAACAAAAAGTAAAAATAACGACTGAAAGGGTGTTAAAATGATTGGCATATCGTGGATTGTTACAAATATTACACATTATCAATTACCTAATTCATATAAACCGTTAATACTTTAGTAAAATTATCCGTTATGACTTATTCTTCATATTTTTCCGATGAGCCACTTTTGCTGACTCAGCGTCTAAATAGCGTTGAGTTTTTACAGCAAACCTTACAACCAACGTTACCGCTAATTGCAGATAATTGTCACTTGCCTATCACAGCCGTACAGCAGGTGTTACCTTTAGTAGCAAGGGGGGTGACTTATCAGTTATTGTTGACTATTCAAAACCCAAAAAGTGATGAATATTCGCATTCATCTGCCAATTATCCACTATTTTTTGACGAGTTATTCGCACCGATACCAACCGAATTATTAGCGATGAGTCAAGGGTTGGACTTAAAAGTGATACACCAGCTACAGCCCTATGTGAATGAGATTATGCAAGGGGTGTTTGACGATACCTCAAGGTTTTATGCCTTGATGGGCGTGCTGATGGCGAAAACTTCGTTAGATTTGGCTCAACTGGTCGCAGTCACGCAATGGGGCACGACTTTGAGCGTGTTGGCGTTGCACAAATTATATCAGTCGCTTCCCCAACTACCATTGCCTACTGTGCCAGCTTTGTCGGCATGGCTTGGGCTTCAACCACCGTTATTGGCGGACATGGAGCATCAAGCGATTGCGACTGCATTGGGCTATCAGTCACCTATGGGATTGCGTGCTTTGGTGGCACAACGGCAAGATTGGGCAAAACAGCAAATCCTGCCATTATTTACAGGGTATGACGAAACCAAACAACGAGCGTTATTACAAGCCTTTAGTCAAGCATTACAGGCATTTGTTGCTAGTCAGCCTATGGCGATTGTACCTCGTCAGTTGCGTCAACTAGCGAAATCTAGCAAACCTACACCTGCCACACCTCAGACAAAGTCGATGATGACGCAGGATATTTTTCAACCCGTTGCCAAGCCATCGCATACTTGGATAGATATTTTACAGCGTTATTGGATAGCCACGGCAATTTTGCTTTCTACCATTGTGTTAGGCGGTATTGGGTTATTGGTCAAAAATAATAGCCCCACAAAAACCCCAACACAAACTGCTAATGACGCCACTCAATCACCGATTTATCAAGATGTTGCGATTGTTCGAGTGGCTTCTACTGCCTCAGTCATTGAGCCAACTGCTAGCACCGCAAAGCATCAAGCCACCGCTTCTGTATCTGCTATGCCTTCATCAAAACCTAAGCAAAAAACCGTTGAAAAAGTTGCTGAAAAATCTGCGTCAAAACCTGTTTCAAAGCCTACCACTACCACCAAGCCTTTGGTAAAAACTGCCAAAACAGAGGATGCCAAAAAACCGAAAGAGGTTAAGGTAAAAGATGTTAAGGCAAAAGATGTTAAGGCAAAAGAGGTTCAGCTAAAAAAAGCGGATGATAAAACCACGGCTAAAAAAGCCCCTAAACCCACTGATAACCCTGTCAAAAACAAAGCCACAAGCCCCACCAAAAAAACGGATAAACCTAGCCATAAACAGACCAATAAAACCAGTGATAAAGACCATAGCTCAACCAATGATAGCCCTAAAAAATAAGATAGACTTTAGCAGAGCATGTTTTGTATAAGCCCTAAAACCGAATAATACGACACCAAATGTCGTTTATTGTGTAAAATCACGAGGATTGAGCATTTTTTTCATGTTGTTTTATTCGCAAAACTGGTATCATGCACAAGTTTTATGACGATTTATCCGCATTGAATTAATCCGAAATTTACAAACCTTTTGCCATGAGCTTGTCGAAGGGTTACGGTCTTCCACTTCGCTAGGCTCGTCTTGCGAAGCAGTGCTTCTCAGGTTCGACAGGCTCACCACGAACGACCTTATGGTGTATAGTTCGGTTTTAATTTATGTAAAGCCATTGATAAGAAAATTGCGAGGAACTTATGAGCCAAGCCCCATCATCCATTCACACATTGACCATCACTGCCCCCGATGACTGGCATATTCATTTGCGTGATGGCGAGGCTCTGACAACCACCGTCCCCCATGCCTCTAGCCAGTTTCGCCGTGGTATGGTGATGCCGAATCTTGTCCCCCCTGTCAAAAACTTAGCTGATGCGATGGCGTACCGTGAGCGGATTGTGGCAAGTGTACCCAAGGACAGTATTAGTCAGCAATTTGAACCATTGATGACCTTGTATCTCACCGAATCCACCACCCCAGACGATATCCAACAAGCTTATGATAGCGGTATTGTCAAAGGCGTGAAGCTGTACCCAGCAGGGGCAACCACCAATTCTGCTGATGGCGTGGTCAATATCAATAATTGTGTGGATGTGTTTGTCAAAATGGAAAGCCTAGGCTTGCCATTATTGGTGCATGGCGAAGTGACGCACAATCATATTGATATTTTTGACCGTGAAAAAAAGTTTATTGATGATGTCATGGTCAGCCTAATTGGTAAATTTCCTAAGCTAAAAGTCGTGTTTGAACATATCACCACCAGTGACGCGGCTGACTTTGTGCTTTCTCAGGGCAAAAATGTCGGTGCGACCATCACACCACAACATTTATTATTTAACCGTAATCATATGTTGGTGGGTGGGATTAAACCGCACTTTTATTGCCTGCCAGTGCTAAAACGCCAAAGCCATCAGCAAGTGCTATTGGATGTGGCGACCAGTGGTAATCCTAAGTTTTTCTTAGGGACGGACTCCGCCCCTCACGCCACCCATACCAAAGAAAATGCCTGTGGCTGTGCAGGGTGTTATTCTGCCCCAATCGCTTTAGCCTTATATGCCCAAGCCTTTGATAGTGTAGGTAAACTGGATAAACTTGAGGGCTTTGCCAGTCTGCATGGGGCGAAGTTTTATGGCTTACCTGTGAATAGCGATAAAGTCACCTTGGTGCGTGACCCTTGGCAAGTACCTGATAGCTATGGTTATTTGGGTGATAAAACCATTACCCCATTGCAAGCAGGGCAAATGATTGACTGGAAAGTCATGCCGTTTGGGTTTGTGGTGTAATGCCAAAGCTAATTTGACAAGCGGTAGGGGCGTATTGAATACGTCCAGTTTGATAGTGGTAAAAAATGTGTCATATTGATAAGAGCAAATGATGACTGAATTGACAGAAATAACCAGCATTGCCCAACGTTTTCGCAATTATCTGCCCGTGGTGGTGGATGTCGAAACCGCAGGCTTTAATGCCAAAACCGATGCCTTGCTTGAAATTGCCTGTATTCCGATTTTGATGGATGAAACAGGTAAATTTTATGCAGGGGAAGCCGTAAACGCTCATATCGAGCCATTCGAGGGGGCAAACCTTGAGGCGAGGGCGTTGCAATTTACAGGCATTAATCCCAGTAGCCCCATGCGAAAAGCCATTGCCGAAGACGAAAAAACCGCCATGAAGCGGATTTTTAAACACCTAAAAACTGTGCGTCAGCAAGCAGGTTGTACCAAGTGTATTTTGGTGGGGCATAATGCAGGGTTTGATTTGAGTTTTTTAAATGCCGTCATCGAACGCACCCATACCAAAAACCAAAGCCAATTTCACCAATTCTCAGTGCTAGATACCGTGAGTTTATCGGCATTGGCATTTGGTCAAACCGTATTGGCAAGAGCGTGTCAATATGCAGGGATAGCCTTTGATGGCAGTGAAGCCCATTCTGCCCTGTATGATACCCAAAAGACTGCTGAATTGTTTTGCTACATTTTAAATAGTTATCCTATGTTGGCAAAAGCCGTGTTAGCAGAAGATGGCGATGATGTAGAACATGATGACTTGGAAAGCGAATCAGTGAGTGATGAGCAGGATTAAATTATTGTCAATCAAGTTGGCAAAACTGTAGGGGCGTATTGCATACGCCCAAAATTTTACAGTCTGATTTTTGATTTAATTCACTATAATTTTGTTTCGGTACTTGCATTTTTTATTACCCTAAATTTTCACCGCAAAAATAATAATCAACGCAAAAACCACCAAAACACCTACCCCAATTGCCAATTTTTGTAAATAATTATCCTCATCCAAGCGAGTGTCTTTGAGTTCATTGACCAACGCAAACGATTGTTGTAATCGTTGGGCTTCGGCGTGTCCGTGTGAGGCAGACTGGGCTAGCCAAAACTTGGCTTGTTCGCTGTCCATGCCTACGATTTCCCCACTAAAATATAGCTTGCTGAGTAGTTTTTCGGCTCGATTATCTTGAAACTTGGTTGCATTTTTGACCAGTTCAATGGCTTGTTGTGGCGATTGAGCAATATCCAAAATCGCATTACCACGTAATAAGTATAAGGCTTGACGTAACATGGCATCGCTTGATTGATGTTCAGCAATCTTTTGCACGACAGCATAGGCTTTTTGATAATTGCTAATATCGGCACTGTCAATTTGTGCATTTTTGAGTTCATTTAACAGTCCGACTGCTTTTTCATAAGTCGCAAGGGCTTTTGGCGGTAACGGTTGGAGCATATTTGTAACATCAATCGTTAACAAGTCATGCTCAAGTTCGCTAAAGGTATCTTGCTGAATACGCCCTGTTTCGACCATGGAATGACGCTGATTGAGTAGACTTTCGTGAATCCGAGGATTGGCAAGGGCTTCGGCAATTTCGGCTTGACGCTTGGCTTCGGCTTCTTTTGCCAGTTGGGCTTGTTGTTCGGCTTGCTGTTGGGCAAGTTGTTTTTGTTGGCGTTTGGCTTCGGCAATCGCTTGGCGACTGGATAAGGATTTGGTATTGAGTTTTTGGTTGCGTTGTTTGTTGGTGGCTTTGGGGCTTGATGGATTTGCCGAATTTGAGCTATTAGGGTTTAAGTTATTCGTATGTAAAGGATTGGCGTTTGCACTATCAGTCGTTAAGTCAGTCGCTAAGTTGATATCAGATGTTAGTTGATTATTAACAGTCGTATTTTCAACCATCAGATTAACAGGCGTTGGCTCATCTTCTGCCATACTGAGATGGTCAAAGTTTGGTATGTCGTAACTTTGCCAATATGCCACAGGTGCAAAGGTATTTACGGCATTGCTTTTGTGATGGGTGGATAAAGGCTGGTCATCCTTGTATCGGCGTTCTATCAGCGGATTGTCCAAATCCGTGACCCAATTAGCCATCGGCAAAGGGGTTTCCAAAAAATGATGGACGGATTGGCGAGGTGAAGGGGTTTGGTCTGACATCATGGGCAATACGGATTATGGTAATATTCGTTAGGGTGAATTATACAGGCTAATCCACCCTATGACGTGAATTTTTACCAAATTCATGCAAACCAAAGTAATTGTTATATCAAACAATCTTAACGTTGAATGGTCACAGGCGTTTTGGCTTGTAATTCTTCAAAGGTCACGCCATCGGCAAGTTCGACCAGTTTTAGACCATTTTCGGTTACGTCCATAATCGCAAGTTCACTGATGATACGATTGACTACTTTTTGCCCTGTCAAAGGTAAGCTACATTCAGCCAATACTTTTGGGTCGCCATGTTTGTTGGTGTGTTCCATCAATACAATCACACGCTGTACACCTGCGACCAAGTCCATCGCACCACCCATGCCTTTGACCATTTTTCCGGGAATCATCCAGTTGGCAAGGTCACCTTTTTCAGAGACTTCCATCGCCCCCAAAATCGCTAAATTCACTTTGCCACCACGAATCATGGCAAATGATTGTGAGCTTGAGAAAAAGCTTGCCCCAGTGGTGGTGGTTACGGTTTGTTTTCCTGCATTGATAAGGTCTGGGTCAACTTTGTCAGCGGTTGGAAATTCACCAATCCCTAGCAAGCCATTTTCGGATTGAAGCCATACATTGACGCCTTCAGGGATATAGTTGGCAACCAATGTTGGTAAACCAATGCCAAGATTGACATAAAAACCATCTTGTAATTCTTGTGAGGCTTTTTGAGCCATTTGTTCACGAGTCCATGCCATGATGCTATCCTTATCCTTGATTTTCTTTGGTGGTTACTTTTTCGATGCGTTTTTGTGGGTTGGCATTTACCACGATGCGATGCACATAAATGCCCGGTAAATGGATTTGGTCTGGGTCAATTTGACCGACTTCCACCAATTCTTCCACTTCCACAATGGTGATTTTACCTGCAGTAGCGACATCTGGATTAAAGTTGCGAGCGGTTTTGTTAAATACCAAATTGCCTGCTTTGTCGGCTTTTTGGGCTTTTACCAAGGCGACATCAGCAGTCAATGACGGCTCAAGAATGTATTTGCGTCCATCAAATTCACGTTCTTCTTTGCCTTCTGCGATTTGTGTACCCACACCAGTTGCGGTAAAAAAGGCAGGAATCCCAGCACCACCAGCACGCAATTTTTCTGCCAATGTGCCTTGAGGGGTAAGCTCTACTTCTAGCTCACCAGACAGATATTGGCGTTCAAATTCTTTATTTTCACCCACATACGAGGCAATCATTTTTTTGATTTGGCGAGTTTGTAATAATAAGCCTAGACCAAAATCATCCACGCCAGCGTTATTGCTGATACAAGTCAAGTCTTTGACACCGCTGTCACGCAAGGCTTCGATAAGGGCTTCTGGAATCCCACATAAGCCAAAACCACCGACTGCAAGGGTTTGTCCATCCTTTACCACATCCGCTAGGGCAGAATGGGCATCGTTATATACTTTATTGGTCATTCAATCGCTCCTTGTTGTTAACCAACGTGTTTAATTTAGAAACAAGACCCTTGTTAAAGGGCATATGCAAACGCCCCTACCTATCTTGTTGCTATGTTAAATTACTATCAATGAATTTAAAACTGATACACCTAAAATAAGACAAGGCGTATCGATTTAGCAAATGATTACAGTGTAAAGTTTAATAAATCATAGCACAATATTTTTTAGAAAAAAATTTTGTTTGGCTTAATCATCATTTGCTGATTTGATTTTTTTGACATTCGGATTGACGGTTTTGGCTTGTCCGTCCACCGTTGTACCACCAAATTTACGTTTTGCCATTGGGTTGGGATTGGCATTACCAAACGGATTTTGCCCACCCATATTACCAAATGGGTTGTTTGTGCCAAATGGGTTTTGATTGCCACCCATATTTCCCATACCACCCATCATGCCACCCAGTCCACCTAAACCGCCCATCCCTGCCATGCCACCCATTTGTGAAGGGTCGATACCGCCCATTTTACTGGCGACCATTTGCATGATTTTTTCTGGGTTCTTTTTGGCATAGTCAGTGGCGAAGTTTTTGAATTTAGTTTGTACCGCTGGCAATAGCACAAGCAGGGCGACAATATCGCTCAAAATTCCGGGTAATACCAGCAAGATACCTGCGATACTAAAGCCCACCGCCTTGACGACTTTGTTTTCGTTGGGGCGCATGGCAGGGTTCATCATTGCCATTTGGGCTTGACCTGCCATTGGTTTGAGGGTGGCGATGCCTTTTTTTATCAAGGTCATGCCAATAATGCCAGCCAAGATAAACCAGCCAAATACCCACCAACCGCTGACGAATTGGGCGATTAAGTACCAAACTAACATTTCGATGATGAGCCAAACAATGGCAATACCAACAATATTTCCCATGACGGACGATTTCCTCAATAAAATTTCTGAAAATATACTTTATATAATGGGGTTAATGTTGGGAAGTATCAAATTATTTTTGCATGAATTTTCGTAATTTTTTGGATATGGTATAATTGCAGGATTTTTGACCTTTTTATTGGTAAGTAAAGCGACAAAATTATCAATGGTTTTCCGTTCACCCTGAGCTTGTCGAAGGGTAGGAAAACCGTTATGGTTCGACAAGCTCACCACGAACGGTTTTTATCGTTTAAATTTGTCCAGCTACTTATTTTGAAATTGGCATTGTTAAATTGGAACAGGGGCTTATGAGTATTTTTATTGGGATTGACCCTGGTTCTCGGCTGACAGGCTACGGCATTATCCGCCATACGGGTGATAAGCTTGAGTTTTTGGATGCTGGGACGATTCATGCCTATAGCCAAGGCGAAACCATGCCCGAGCGACTTAAGCGGATTTTTACAGGCATTAGTAATATTGTCGAGCATTATCAAAAATACACCGATGAGCCGATGATGGCAAGTATCGAACAGGTATTTTTGGCAAGTAATCCAGATACCGCCTTAAAGCTAGGGCAGGCGAGGGGGTCGGCAATTTCGGCATTGGTCGCCAAAGATATCTCGGTGGCGGAATATACCGCACGGCAGATTAAGCAAGCGGTGTGTGGCTATGGGGCGGCGGACAAAGAGCAAGTTCAAGCGATGGTCATACGGTTATTGAGTTTGCAATTTCATCCCCAAGCGGATGCGGCGGATGGCTTGGCTTGTGCGATTTGTCATGCGTATCATAGTTTGACATTAAATAAGTTGTTGGGTGGGCAAGCTGGGCTAGTGCAAAATAGTGGTGGCGGTCGTAGTAAGAAAAAAGGACGCTGGCGATTGACTGAGGCGGATTTTGGGAATGTGAAATGATGGAGAACTCTCAACAAAAAATCCTTCGATTGATGCAATTAGCATTTATTGAAATCCGCTATCAAGCGAGGGTAGAGATTTAGCTACTCTAGCAGGATATCCTATCAAAAGTCGCTTAAAACCTTACATTAGCCAATTTACATAGTTGTTTAATGTAAGGTTTTATTTTATCAGTATCATAAAAAAGGAGTTTGTATGATAAGAAGTTTGTTCAAGCAGATTATACCGATAGTGGCGATGATACCACTATTGGGGTCTTGTTCTGTGTTTCAGCCACAGACAAAGGTGATTGAGTACGATGAGGAGGTCAAGCTACATGATGGCAGTATGATATGGGTGCATATCAAACGGCATTATGAGCGTAGTAATGGTCGTGAAATATCGAATTGGTTTCAAGGCTATGAGAAAGGCTGGGGAGCAAAGGAGGTAGAGATTAGTTGGGATACGGGCTTTCCGAATGTGGGGAGAAAGTCACTAGAATTTACTAAAAATATTTCTTTAATTGATAAAGTAAATAACAAATGGTATGTAGGTGGCTTTACACCGCAATGCAAAAGTCCTTGCATCAAGGATAGTTATATAAAACTGAATGCTGTAGGATCGCTAGCAGTTATTAATAATCTTGGTAACTTTGAGTTGAATGCAAGCTTAAATGATTTGCCGAAAAATATTCAGCATAACATTTTATCTCCTGAAAAAGTAAATGATTGGGATAGTTTAACCATGAGTATAAATAAATTATCTTGGTCTGATAAATTAACTATTCAAAAAACTAACCCTCAATCAGTAGTTCGACCAGTATTTTAAGGAATTTTAATATGAATTTATCAAATGAACAAAAAGCAATTTATGCCATTCTAGCAGATAACGTCTATTGGGACGTAAGAAAAGGTTTTGATGGGGATTTTAACAACCCCGACTTCACCAATTCAAACTGGACACCAGTCCCTGACGGCTGGACAGTTATAGGCAAATATGACCAAAGTGGGTCAGGCTCAATGCGACAGACTCACCCAGAATTAGATGGTTTCACCGCTAGAGTATTTAAAAACACAACGAACAACGAAATCGTCATTAGCTATGCTTGAGCAGAACCAACCGATTGGCGAGATTGGTTTTATGGAAATATTAAAACCTGTTTATACTCAAATCCATGAAAATCCTAACAATAAAAACGTATTGAATTTTAGATTGCTTTAACTTTGAAAGAAACTTTCCCTTTAATTTTAATTTACTGATAACACTATTTCTACTCAAAATCAATTAGGTTTAAATTTTAACACTTCTTTGTTAAAGTAAAAATCGCTACAATAACCGCCTCAAATTTTTATCAATAAGAACCAAATATGACTCAATTATCCAACGCTACACTACTTATCAAATGCCAAGACCGAGCAGGCATTGTCCAAGCCGTATCCGAATTTATCTATCGGTATGGGGCGAATATCGTCACCCTCGACCAGTATTCCACTGAGCCAGAGGGCGGTCAATACTTTATGCGTCTTGAATTTGCCATCAACGACCTAGCTACCATCATCGACAATCTCACCGCCAGTTTTGAGCATACCGTGGCAAAACGCTACGACATGGAGTGGCAATTATTTGACAATAGTAAGCGTAAAAAAGTCGCTATTTTGGTATCAAAATACGACCATGCGTTGCTTGATTTACTATGGCGTTGGCAACAAGGTCAGCTTGACTGCGACATCACTTGCGTGGTGAGTAATCACAATGATTTACGCCAATCGGTCGAAAACTTTGGCGTACCGTTCCATCAAGTCAGTGTGACCAAGAACAACAAAGTCGAGGCTGAAGCTGAGATTCAAGCACTGGTAAAAGACTGTGATTTGCTAGTATTGGCTCGCTATATGCAGATTTTATCACCAGAATTTACCACGGCATGGCACATGAAAATCATCAATATTCATCATTCATTCTTGCCTGCTTTTGTTGGGGCAGACCCATACCGCCAAGCCTACGAAAAAGGCGTGAAGCTAATTGGGGCGACCGCTCACTATGTCACGGCTGACCTCGACCAAGGTCCAATTATCGAGCAGGACGTACATCGTGTCACCCATCGTCAACACGTGCCAGAGTTGCGAGCGATTGGGCAAGATGTCGAGCGTAGCGTGCTAACCCGTGCCGTGACGTGGCATTTGCAAAATCGAGTGATTGTCACTGGTAATAAAACGGTGGTTTTTAACTAGGGACTGCGAATGCAAAGACAGTTTTTAGAGGCTTATATCGCCAATCAATATGGGGTTGCGCCACAGTATTTATGGCAAAAAAGCCCCAGTTTTGCGGTATTTCGCCATCAAAATCGCCAGCAAAAATGGTTTGCCTTAGCAGGGGAAATCCAAGCTGATAAACTAGGGCTATCCGAGCCAACACTGGTGGAATTTGTCAACCTAAAATGCCAACCGCATATCATTGATTTGCTCAAACAAGAGGGCAAAATCCTCCCTGCCTATCACATGAATAAAGAGCATTGGTTTACCTTAATATTGGATAATCGCTTTGATAATGATGAATTGGCAAAATATGTTGATTGGAGTTTTGATTTAACCGTTAAATAAAATAGTAAGATTTATGCAATTTTGCATTCAACTAGCTGAATTAAGACGCTAGACCCCTGCCTACGCAGGGGTGACGAGGTATTAAAATTTGTCGTCATTCCTGCGAATGCAGGAACCCAGTGTCTTTTGAATAAGTCCTAATTGGGATATCATGGGCAAAAGATGAGCAATGAATTAGCTAAAGATAGCATTTCCCATTATAAAACCCTCGGTTTACTATTAACCCTATACTTCGCTCAAGGCTTGCCCGCAGGGTTTATCACTCAAGCTTTGCCTGCGATTTTGCGACAATATCAAGTGTCGTTGGTAGCGATTGGTTGGTCTGGTCTGATTTTGATACCGTGGGGGCTAAAGTTCCTGTGGGCGACCTTCGTTGATGGGTTGTACTCAGATAGGGTGGGGCGTTCTCGCAGTTGGATTTTGCCAATGCAGATGTTGTCCATTGCGGTATTGGTGGCGGTGGCGTTTTTTGAGCCACACAATCTCAGCGAATTTCATGCCGTTGTGACTTTATACAGTTTATTATTTTGCCTAAGTCTGATTGGGGCGACCCATGATGTCGCTACCGATGGCTTGGCAACTCGCCTGCTAAAAGCCCCACTTGACCCCAAAGAACCACTCACCCACGAAGTCGCACACGCTATTGAACCGACTTTAACCACGCAACCCTCATCTTCCTCATCAGCTACACAAACTATCAATCATCAACACCGCCAAAGCCAAGGCAATGCCATCCAAGTCATCGGTTATCGGATGGGCTTGATTATTGGCGGTGGGGTGCTGTTGATGTTTTTGGATAAACTTGGTTGGCAAACCAGTTTTTTGGCGATGGCAGGGCTAGTTGTGTTAAATACCATACCAATTTTACTTTTTAAAGAACCAAAGTTAAAAGAGCCAACATTGGCAAAATCGCAAACCGTTTTACCAAGATTACCAAATACTACCGAAAAGATTTCCGTTAATTTTCAAACGGTTAAAAATTATATCAACCACCATTACAGCTATTTTTGGTCAAACCGAGAAATGCAAGCATGGCTTATGGTGCTGTTAGTGTTTAAAGTCGCTGACGGTATTTCGAGCGGTATGGTCAAGCCGATGATGGTGGATATCGGTGTGAATTTACAGCAAATTGGTTTTTGGGCGACTATTTTGGGGTCTGGGGCTTCGCTATTGGGGGCAGGCGTGGCAACGGTATTGATGAAGCGGTTAAGCCGTTTTCGAGCGTTGCTATTATTTAACTTTTGCCAAGCCATTACCACTGGGCTATATGGCTTGGTGGCGTATGGGTTTTACCACCATCTATTGAGCAATTTTGCATGGTTATATGCCATCAATGCGTTGGAGCATTTTTGTGCTTCATTGGCATTGATTGCCATGCTTACCACCATCATGCACTACGCACGCCATGAGCAGGCAGGCAGTGACTTTACCGTGCAGGTGTGTTTGCTCACGGTGTTGGGCGGTTCGGCACATTTTGCCAGTGGTTATATGGCACATTATTTGGGTTATGTGGGGCATTTTGGTATCAGTATGTTGATTGGTTTTATATGTTTACTACCAATTGCTTTTTGGCATAAATTACAAAAATAAGAAAAATATTTTCTACAAACATTTGAAAATTGATAATATAATACCAATTTATATATAAATTAGAGATTTTTTATTTTTAAACTTAAGAATTTTTCACTTATAATGGCAGATTAGTAGGAGGGGCGATGGGAAAAGCAGTTTGGTTAAAAAGAAGATTTAAAATTAATTTACCCTTATGGACTGTGTTAGTCCCTTTATTGTCAATGGTGTTATTGGCAGGGCATTTGCTATGGCATCCATCGGGTATCTTAAGCAATACATTTACAGGCGTTTTTTTGATGGGTGCTGTTTTTTCCGCAGTGCATCATGCAGAGGTGATTGCCCATAAAGTTGGTGAGCCCTTTGGTACATTGGTACTGGCATTGGCAGTCACTGTGATTGAAGTAGCGTTGATTGTCGCTTTGATGAGTAGTAGCCCCCCAGCAGATGCGGCTGTGTTAGCCCGTGATACGGTATTTGCAGCAGTGATGTTGATTTGTAATGGGATTATTGGTATTTGTTTGCTGATTGGGGGTATGAAAAACTACGTCCAGCGTTACAGTCTTCATGGTAGCAAAGCTGCGATTAGCGTGTTATTTGCTATTGCTCTATTGGTTTTCACGTTACCAAATTTCACCACCTCAATGGCAGGGGGTGGGATGATTAATTCACAGCTTATCTTTGTGGCAGTGAGTTGCTTGATTTTGTATGTAGCATTTATCTTTACCCAAACCATTCGACATCGTGATTATTTTATTGCGGATGGTGAAGATGATGAGCATCATATTGATAATGCATTAACCACAACTACCAGTGTTGGATTATTGTTCGTGAGTCTTATCGTGGTAGTCGGTCTTGCCAAAATGCTGTCGCCTGCAATTGAGTCTGCCTTAATCGCTATGGGATTACCAAAAATTGTATTAGGTATTATTATTGCTGGCTTGGTGTTATTACCTGAGTCAATTGCGGCTGTGAAAGCAGCGTATAATGACCAACTCCAAAATAGCCTAAACCTTGGACTTGGCTCGGCATTAGCCTCTATCTCATTGACCATTCCTGTGATTGCTATGATGGCAGTGGCAACAGGTACGCCTGTGGTGTTTGGATTGTCTGCCAAAGAAAGTGTTATGTTAGTCATTACCTTGCTGATTACCATGAATACGTTAAGTACAGGCAGAACGACATTTTTGCACGGGGTGATTCATTTGGTGATGCTTGCCACCTTTATTTTCTTCTCAATCGTACCTTAGCTTTTTAGCAATAGAGTAGTAAAATCGCCTTGCAGTTGGTAACAATCTTTAACCAAATATCAATGCCAACTCACAAGGCTTTTTGTTAATCTAATACTAACTAAAGCAATGGCTCTAAATCATCTGTTTTAGGTTTTGAGGGGTCAAGATTGACGGTGTGTTTTAGCGTGAATATTGACCATAAAAGTGATATAAACACTCGCTTATCAGCGATAATTAATGATTAAGGAATAAAAAATGGGACTATTTAGCTTTGCAAAAGACATCGGCGATAAAATCTTTCACCGCAACAAAACCGAAGAAGCACCTGCTTCTACCCCAGCACCAACTGCCCCTGCTGAACCATCAGCTCAAGAAATCGCTAACTTGCTATTGGCTCGCATCCAACAAAACGCTACTATCAACAACCTAAGCGTTAACTACAATGGCGATACAGATACCGTAACTATCAATGGTTCTGCACCGACCCAAGCTGACCGTGAAAAAGCAATCTTGGCAGCAGGTAACGTACAGCACGTAGCTCAAGTAGAAGACAACATCACCGTTGATGCACCAGAGCCAGAATCACGTATGTACACCGTAAAATCAGGCGATACATTGTCGCACATTGCTAAAGAGATGTATGGTGATGCCAACCAATACAACAAAATCTTTGAAGCTAACAAACCATTGCTATCTGACCCAAATAAAATCTATCCAGGTCAAATGCTTCGTATTCCTGCTTAATTTTCGGTTAAGCTTGATACCAGCTGTGGTATAAACTGATATAAATCAGTAGGGTGGGTTAGCGAAAGCGTAACCCACCTTTTTTATGCTTAAAATTTTTGTATAGTCTTTTAAACTAGAAATAAGATATTTTTTTGTAGGGGCGTATTGAATACGCCCAAAATCTCAAGATATTATTCTTAATTTAATTCACTATAATTCAATAACCATGTAAAATTATCAAAAATAAAAAACAAAAGTTATCTTAAAAATCGAAAAAATACTTGCAAAACCCAAAATAAAGGATTATATTACGCACATCAATTACTAAGTTTTAATAAATAATAAAAATTTAGCAAATTGAACCCAATTAAAATCCCATCAACCTGTTTTGGAATCACGATGTTTAGTACCATCGCCAAAACCACAAATCCCACAATGCTAATTAGCAGGGAAACAAGGAGATACATTATGTCCGTACTAACTCACAACTTAAACAATATGGTTAATGTGTCTGCTTGCCGTCACAACTAATACAATTTTTGATAAATTCGTAGGGTGGGTTAGCCAATCTTTTATGGCGTAACCCACCATTAAACTACTTTTAAAGCTCAATTTTTAAACTATCTTTCGTGGGTAACGCTTTGCTAAACCACACTACCAAGCGGTTTAAACATTAGCGATTTAGAAGGTAGAATAATGAAACTATCATTGATTGTCAGCGAAAACCCAAAGCAAATCCATTAACCAAGCCATGACTGAAAGCGAATCAGCTTTTGCGTGTGTGCGGTCGTCTGTTTGGCGATGATAATGGAAACTGTTTTGGGTTTTTTGTTGTCTAAAATTCCTGCATACCATTTTTCCATTTTAAAACGCATTCACAGTCAGTCATTTTATCCAGTCTTGTTAAAGATTGGACGGCTTGTTATTGTTTAAATTTTCTAATCAAAATAACGAATTTTAGCCAAATTTTTCCGAAAAAATTAACCGTTTTTTGGCAGGGATTTATTTGGTTAAAATTTAATAAAAGTAAACATTTTTTAATAAAAATACTTTGTATGTAATGGAGTGAATTTGGTTGTAGGACTTACGCAAATTTTAAGCTTGCATTTCTTTGGAAAGACGCTAGACCCCTGCCTACGCAGGGGTGACGAGTAATTAAAAATTCGTTACTTCGGACATAGCCCTCGTCTTGCGAGCCTGCAAAACAGTGTTTTACTTTAACGGCTCTCATCCTGCGAATGCAGGAATCCAGTGTCTTTTCGGTATTTAATAAGAGATTTTCCCCAAATGGTGCGTGGAACGCACCTTACATTACACACAAACCTTAAAAGAGAAAAATATATGAGTGTTCAATTAACATTAAATAAAAATGCAAAAGCAGGAAAAGGCGTGCCTGTCAAAATCTTTACTAATGACATTGAAGATGAGGCAATTCGCCAGTTGCGTACACTATCGCAATTAACCTTTATCCATTCCCATATTGCGGTGATGCCTGATGTTCATGTCGGCAAAGGGGCGACTGTGGGGAGCGTGATTCCGACCAAAGATGCGATTATTCCATCAGCGGTGGGTGTGGATATCGGCTGTGGCATGAATGCGGTGCGACTGTCGCTAAAGGCTCACCAACTGCCCGATAGCCTTGCCAAAATCCGCTCGGCAATCGAGGCGAAAGTCCCAGTTGGCTTTAATCAGCACCAGTCAATCACGGTGAAAATGACCACGCTTGACCCATTGGCAAAACGCCTAAAACGCATTACCGATAAGCATAAAGGCTTGCTCAAAATGCTCCGCAACTTTGACCGTACTTGGGCGAAACAGCTTGGTACGTTGGGCGGTGGTAATCATTTTATCGAGCTATGCGTAGATGAAAATGATGACGTGTGGGTGATGCTCCATTCGGGCAGTCGTGGCATTGGCAACTGTATTGGCGAGTATTTTATTACCCTTGCCAAAAAGGAACAGCAAAGCCGATTCGGTCATGTGCCTGACCGTGATTTGGCGTATTTTGCGGTGGGGTCAAACAGCTTTGATGATTACCTTGAGGCGGTGCAATGGGGGCAGGATTACGCCCTTGAAAATCGCCGTGAGATGATGCGACTGATTATCAATGTGCTACAACGTGAGTTACCGCATTTTACTGTGACCAAAGAGGCAATTAATTGTCATCACAATTATGTCAGTCAAGAACATCACTATGGCGAAGATGTGTATGTCACTCGCAAAGGGGCGATTTCGGCTTATGAGGGCGAGTTTGGCATTATCCCAGGGTCGATGGGGGCAAAGTCGTATATCGTCAAAGGGCGTGGTAATAGTGAGTCGTTGTGTTCGTGTTCGCATGGGGCAGGTCGGCGGATGAGCCGTGGTAAGGCGATTCGTTATTTTGATATTGATGATTTGAAGGCACAGACGGCTGGGGTAGAATGTCGTAAGGATAAGGGCGTGATGGATGAGATTCCACAGGCGTATAAGGATATTGATGCGGTGATGGCGAATCAGTCTGACCTAGTGGAAGTGGTGCATACGCTTAAACAAGTCATGTGTATTAAGGGGTAAAATATGAAACCAAAAAACCAAAAACAGTTAATAAAACTTGGCGAGCAACTTGAGAAAAATCCGATTGTCAGCCAATCCAACACCCCAATCAAATCACGCAATTATTTGGCGTTAAATCCACTACTACAAAAAGGCGGACTACACGACAAAGACGACCTTGACCAAGCCCGCAAACGCCAACGCCGTCAAACCAAACAAAGTCTGCGTAAACAAGATTGGCTGACCTCCAGTCACGATTAACCATCAATAAGGGCAAATTTTTCCATCAATTTTCCATAAAATTTGCCCAATTTTCACAACAAACATTGTTAAGATAATCCCAACACAGGAGTCTTAACAATGACCAACCGCCAACAACCTCAATTTTATTGAGGAGATGACTACGCACTTTGTCGCTGTGCTTCGGCTTGCCATAGCCCTTCAAGGTCATAAAACTGGCGAGCTTGTGGCATCATTACATGTACCACGACCGAACCCAAATCAATCAGCGTCCAGTCGCTTGTGCCTTGACCTTCTACGCCAATCGGCATAAAACCTGAGGCTTTGGCTTTGACAGCCACATGGTCGGCTAGGGCTTTAAGGTGGCGATTGGACGTACCTTCCGCAATCACGATACGTTCCATCACGTCTGTCAACTCTGCCACATCAAGTACGGTGATATTTTTGGCTTTTACGTCTTCGAGAGCATCATTCACCACGGTAAGGCATTGATCTAAACGCTCGGTGTTCATCACTTCTGGTACAACATAATTCATAGGCGAATCTTTTCCTAAATAATTGACTTATTGACTTACCATGATACCATGAATCACCGTAAAACTTATACAGTCGTTTCTGCCAATTTTTGTAAGTATAACGCCCTATCATACAAGGCATTTTTTTTCACCCCTGTAATATCACTTGCCAATTGTGAGGCTTTTTTTACCGATAAATCCTGCAACAACCGCTTAAGCAATTCATCATGCTTGCCAATATCATCTTCATTCGCCACCGTACCGCCCACCACTAGCACGATTTCGCCTTTTTGCTGATTGTGGTCGGACTCGATAAACGCCTTTAACGCCCCTAAAGTTGAGGGATAAATGGTTTCAAAGGTCTTGGTAATTTCTCGGCAAAAGGTCACCTTTCTATCTTCGCCCAATACGCTTGCCATATCCGCTACCGTGTCCACAATGCGGTGCGGTGCTTCATAAAAAATCAGTGTCGCAGTCAAGTCTTTGACCAACGCCAATTCGCTTTGGCGGGCGTGGGTTTTGGCAGGCAAAAAGCCATAAAAATAAAACTTATCTGACGGCAACCCTGCCACAGATAGCCCTGCAATCCCTGCACACGCACCGACCACAGGCGACACTCTGATACCGACATCATGGCAGGCTTTGACAAGACGAAATCCGGGGTCGCTGATAAGGGGCGTGCCTGCGTCCGAGATAAGGGCGATGTTTTTGCCCGATTGTAGGACTTCGATAAGTTTTGGGGTTTGGATGTCGGCATTGTGGTCGTGGTACGCCCATGTTTTGGTGGGGATGTTAAAGTGGTTGAGCAGTTTGCCAGAGGTGCGTGTGTCTTCACAGGCGATGATATCGACAGTTTTTAGGCAGTCGATGGCGTGGGCGGTGATGTCGGATAAATTGCCGATGGGCGTGGCGACTATATATAAAGTACCTTGATTTTGGCTAAAAGATGGGGTCATTTTTTTCTCAATTTTGATAAAGTTTAATGCTATTATAAGCTATTTTAAAACTAAAAAAGGCAATGGCAATGAGAATAAAAATTTTATTAATAGCAATAAGTTGTTTTGCTATTAATGTCAATGCGTGTTTACCGTTGTCACCTGCCAGTGCTTTGGTTGGGCGGATTGCAAACATTCAGCAAGGTGGAAAATTGCCAACACCCAATCAATCACCCAATACTTTTACACTAAAATTGACGGATTATTCATGGGTGTTTCGTACTTGGAAACAATGGCTAATGCTACCGTTAGCGAACAGTTTTGTGGGGAATTTTGCAACAAAAAACTTTGCCCCCAATGATATTATTGTAGCATTAGCAGATTATCAAAACGGTGGCAAACCGCATGATTATACCGTCTATACAATGGCAAAATTGACTTGTCAAAATGATAAATTACTTTTGCAAAAGCCTGTGGTAGTGCCTTTAAGTTGGAATAGGGAGAAAGGGCGTTGTGGGATTGGTAAAAACTATGCAGGGATATTGGATGGGTTTATGGATAATGACCAAGCGTATTATTTGGCAAAATTGCAACAAAAATACCCAACTTGTCGTGCATTAGAAAATGCTTTTCCTAAAACCAAATAACGCATGAAACTCACCGCCCCCAAACAACGCCAAGGCGACCACTACGAAAACCTTGCAAGGCTTTATCTTGAGGCTAACGGCTTGACATTTTTTGCCAAAAACTGGCATTACAAAAATATCGGCGAGCTTGACCTTATCATGTTAGATGAAAATGCAAAAACCCCCTGCCTAATCATAGTCGAAGTGCGTCAGCGAAAAACCATTGACTATGGCTCAAGCCTTGACAGCATTACCACCGCCAAACAACGCAAAATCCTCAAAGCCACCCAAGCCTTTTTACAAACCCATCCGCAATTTGACAACCACGAAATCCGCTTTGATGTCGTCAGTTTTGACCACGACAACCCCACCACCGCCACAGGCGAGCCGATTCCCAGTTGGCTACAAGGGGCGTTTGACGGCAGTTAGCCCAAACCCATTCCCCACAAGCTAGCATGTAAAAATCACAAAATTTATGCTATGCTAATAGTAATTTTCTTTTATTCCAGTATTCCAATTCGTTTTTTAATAACTCATTGTTTAATAATTAGGTAATCTGCATGAACGCACAAGATTTAATCGCCATTTTACAACCCCATTTCCCCAACGCCACTATCGAAGCCAATAATCAAGGCAACAAATTTGACGTGCGTGTCATTGATGATAGTTTTGACGGCAAACGCCCAGTACAACGCCAACAAGCGGTATTGGCATTGGTCAATGATAAATTTGCTAGTGGCGAAATTCATGCGTTAAACATTCAAGCCTTGACCACCACCGAATGGCAAGCCAAGCAAGATGCATAAGGGGAAAATGATGGATAAATTTGTAATTACAGGCGGTACAAAAGTACAGGGCGAAGTCATCATTTCTGGGGCAAAAAACGCTGCATTGCCGTTGCTTGCTGCTATGATTTTGGCAGAAACACCGACTACACTCACCAATGTTCCTACGCTTGAAGATGTCAAAACGTTGGTCAAATTGATTGCAGGTATGGGTATTCAAATCGAAAAAAATGGCGATACCGTCAAATGTGATACTGCTACTATTAACAGCTACTACGCCCCATATGATTTGGTAAAAACCATGCGTGCTTCAATTTTGGTACTAGGTCCGCTACTTGCTCGTTTTGGTGAAGCTGAAGTGTCACTTCCGGGGGGCTGTGCGATTGGTTCACGTCCTGTTGACCAACACCTTAAAGCGTTAGAAGCGATGGGTGCAGAAATCGTGGTCGAAAATGGCTATGTTAAAGCCAAAGCCCCAAAAAATGACAAAGGCGTACCTCGTCTAAAAGGCTGTGACTTTACTTTTGATATGGTAACAGTCGGTGGTACAGAAAACACCATCATGGCGGCAGCTTTGGCGGAGGGCGTAACCCGCCTTGAAAACTGTGCCAGAGAGCCAGAAGTGGTGGATTTAGCAAATATGCTGGTCAAAATGGGGGCAAAAATCGAGGGTATCGGTACAGCCTACATGACCATCACAGGCGTGGATAAACTGCACGGCTGTGACTATTCGGTTGTACCTGACCGTATCGAAACTGGCTCATACCTTGCCCTTGCGATGATGACTGAGGGTGATATCACCGCTCATAACACCGATGCCAGTATCATGCAATCTGTACTTGCCAAAATGACCGAAATGGGTGCAACCATCACCACAGGTGACGACTGGATTCGCCTACAAATGAACGGTCGCCCAAAAGCCGTGGATATCCGCACCCAACCGCACCCTGCATTCCCAACGGATATGCAAGCCCAATTGATGACGGTCGCTTGTATTGCGGATGGCACGAGTAGCATTATTGAAAATATCTTTGAAAACCGCTATATGCACGTCCCAGAGTTACAACGCATGGGGGCAAATATCAAGGTTGATGGACATATGGCGATTGTGAAAGGCGTAGAAAAACTAAACTCTGCCCCTGTGATGGCGACCGACTTACGTGCGTCAATGTCATTGGTGATGGCGGCGGTGTCAGCCGAGGGCGATACCACGATGGAGCAGATTTATCACATTGACCGTGGCTATGAAAATGTCGAAGAAAAACTACGTGGCTTGGGTGTGAAAATCGAGCGGATTAAAGGGGACTAAATAAACCCTTGTTAAAATAGATAGGGGGCAAACGTAAACTTGTCCCTTTTATTTGTTGAATGACATTTTCGTAAAGTGGCTTGGACTTTTTCACGAATAATAAGGAAAAATTATGGCGACTTATACCTTTGAATTACCAAGTGATATAACTTATCAAGACCTTGAAAAATTTTCTAACAGCAACAATGCCAATATTGGTGAAATACTTAAAGATTATATCAGGCAATTATTGGGTAAAAACAACCACTCATTATCTAGTAATGGTACTGATATTGCACAAACGCCTCTACTTACTGAGAAGCAACAGCAGGATTTACTTGCGATTCGGGCTTTGTCTGGCAAATATAGAAAATTCGCAAAAAATCAAGGACCGTTTAGTGTTGAAGATATGAATAGGATTGTTCAAGAAGAATTTGCAAAAGAGTGGATTGCCAATGATAGGCTAAATAGAAGCGATGCACCATGAAAAAGGCGATTGATACCAATATCTTAGTACGCTACCTTATGCAAGATGATGAACGCCAAACAAAAATTGTCTTAAAATTATTTGAAGACACGATTTTACAAAATACACGATTATTTGTCCCAGCGGTTGTCATCTTGGAAACCAATTGGATATTGTATAACGTATTCAATTTAGACAGAACAAGCATTGTAAAGCTATTTTTAGAACTCATGTCATTGGATGTTTTAGACATAGAATATACAACAGTGATTCATCGCTGTTTAAGTTATGCCCAAACCAACACTTATGATTTATCTGATTTGCTGATTGGAGCAATCGCCCAAGCCAATGACTGCGATACCACTTTAACTTTTGATAAAAAAGCCTCAAAATCCGATTATTTTACCTTACTAACGTGACGTTATTGCCTTATGACCGAAACCTATAACGGCTTGACCCTAGCCTTATCCAAAGGGCGAATCCTCAAAGAAACCATGCCAATGCTTGCCAAAGCAGGGATTGAACTGCTTGAAGATGTGGATAAATCACGCAAACTGATTTTTCCCACCACGCATCCAGATGTGCGAGTGTTGATATTGCGAGCTTCGGACGTACCGACCTATGTCGAGCATGGGGCGGCGGACTTTGGTATTGCAGGTAAAGATGTTTTGATGGAGCATGGTTCTAGCAATCTTTACGAACTGTTGGATTTGCAAATCGCCAATTGCCGTTTGATGACAGCAGGTAAAGTCGGTTTGACCTTGCCTAATCGCCGTTTACGCATTGCCACCAAATATGTCAATGTCACTCGGGCATTTTTTGCCAGTCGAGGTGAGCAGGTTGATGTCATCAAGCTATACGGCTCAATGGAACTTGCTCCATTGGTTGGGCTAGGGGATTTGATTGTCGATGTGGTCGATACAGGCAATACCTTACGAGCCAATGGGCTTGAGCCATTGGAAGAAATCGCCCAAATTTCTTCTCGTTTGATTGTCAATCAAGTCAGCTACAAACGCAAATTTGCCTTACTTGAGCCGATTTTGAATAGCCTAAAAACCAGTGTGGAAGCCATTTGATGTCAACAAAGCAAATGGAACATCTGTTTGTGTATGGTACGCTTGCCCCCAACCAGTCGAATGCCCATATTCTCGCCCCTATCAATGGCACATGGCAATCGGCTTCGGTGCGTGGCAAGCTATATCCCAATGGTATTGGCAAAAGTCTGGGCTATCCTGCTCTTGAGCCGTCTTTTAGTCAGACAGAGGGCGATGTAATTCAAGGCTTGGTATTTAGTTCCGATGCGTTAAGCGAGCATTGGCAACGTATTGATGACTTTGAAGGTGATGGCTATCAGCGGATTTTGGTCGATGTCACATTGGCTACAGGTGAGATTTTAACGACCTTTGTTTATGCGTTTCTCAATGATTAATAGAGCCTAAATTTTATGCCAAATAGCGAGTTATCCCATGTTCCATCCCTTAACCGATGCTGAAATCGCCCAAAATGCCACCATGCAACCCATCACTGCGATTGCCCAAAAGCTAGGCTTGGCAAATGATGCCGTGATTCCCTACGGACATACCAAAGCCAAAATCAATTCTAACAATATTAAGCAATTGCCCAATAAAAACGGCAAGCTGATTTTGGTCACCGCCATCAATCCCACCCCAGCAGGTGAGGGTAAAACCACTGTGACAATTGGGTTGGCGGACGGTTTGAATCGACTGGGTAAACAAACCGTTGTTGCCTTGCGTGAGCCATCACTAGGGCCTGTATTTGGTATGAAAGGCGGTGCGACAGGGGGCGGTTATGCCCAAGTGTTGCCGATGGAAGACATCAACTTGCATTTTACAGGCGATTTTCATGCCATTGGTTCTGCCAATAATTTATTATCGGCATTGATTGACAATCATATTTATCAAGGTAATCAACAACAAATCGACCCCAAGCGAGTGCTATGGCGGCGAGCGATGGACATGAACGACCGCCAACTTCGCAATATCATTGGTGGATTGGGCAAGCCTAGTGATGGTGTGATGCGTCCAGATGGTTTTGATATCACGGTTGCCAGTGAAGTGATGGCAGTGTTTTGTCTTGCCAAAGATTTGGCGGACCTCAAACAACGCCTTGGCAATATGTTGGTGGCGTATCGCTACGACAACACGCCTGTCTATGCTCGTGATTTACAAGCTCATGGGGCGATGACTGCCTTGCTCAAAGATGCGTTAAAACCCAATCTAGTACAGAGCATCGAGGGAACGCCTGCCTTAATTCATGGTGGTCCTTTCGCCAATATCGCCCACGGCTGTAACTCGGTTATCGCCACTCGTACCGCACGGCATTTGGCGGATTATGTGGTGACCGAGGCAGGTTTTGGGGCGGATTTGGGGGCAGAAAAATTCTGCGATATCAAATGCCGTCTTGCCGACCTTCGCCCTGATGTGGCGGTGATTGTGGCGACCATTCGAGCGTTAAAATACAACGGTGGCGTGGCAAAAGACGAGCTAAAAGCCGAAAACGTTACCGCCGTGCAACAAGGCTTATGCAACCTTGAACGCCACATTCACAATTTAAAAACCCATTTTGGCTTGCCTGTGGTGGTAGCGATGAACCGCTTTGTCAGCGATAGCGATGCCGAGCTACAGGCAGTCACCGAAGCCTGTGCAAAACTTGGCGTATCAGTCGCCATGACCGAAGTATGGGAAAAAGGTGGTGCAGGCGGTGAAGACCTTGCCCAACAAGTGCTTGATGCCATCGACCAACAAGCCAACAATTTCCAATTTTTGTACGATGTGAATGATACGATTGAGCAGAAAATGACGACCATTGCCACCCAACTGTATGGGGCAACTGGCGTGGATTTTAGCACCACAGCTCAAGCCACCATCAAAAAATTGCAAAAAATTGGCATGGATAAATTGCCGATTTGCGTGGCAAAAACCCAATATTCTTTCAGTGACAACCCAAAATTATTGGGCAGTCCAACCGATTTTCGCTTGCAAGTGCGTGATATTACCCTGTCCGCAGGGGCTGGTTTTATCGTGGCAGTCTGTGGCGATATCATGAGAATGCCTGGTTTGCCCAAAGTGCCATCCGCCAATCAGATTGACGTGGATGATAATGGTAATATTGTTGGTTTATTTTAGGCTTGCATTCGTTGAGCCTTTAGCGTAGAATCTGACCATTGACAAAAGCGTATCTACTTTTGTCAATGGTGATTGTTTTACCCTTGTTTTATCCTACAGTGTTGGACTATAAAAGATTGATAGTCGCAACATACCTGAGCTACGACCCCGCCCCCACGCCCAATTTAGTGCTTTTGGCTAAATTGTTGGTGTTTTATTTGCAAAATTTATTTTATAACTAGTGCCAAACCTACAACTGTAGGGGCGTAATGCTTACGCCCTGTTTGAAATTTTGGTATGTTTAATTGGTAAGTTCTACGGCTTGTAGGGTGCGTTTTACGCACCATTGAGATACTTTGTGTTAAAGGTGCGTGGAACGCACCCTACGACTTGCAACGTGATTAGCACTTACAATTTTTACCCCATCGAAATTTTAAATATTGGTATGTTGGGCGTATTCAATACGCCCCTACGGTTTTACATTTTTGGTTTGGTGTTGTTTCTAATTTAAACGATTATAAATCAATAAGTTATTCCATAAATTTTGCACGTCACAACTTTTTATCTATCAAATTTTGTGAAAAATTTGGTTAAGGACGTATATGCAAAAATTTATCTTAATCCGTGGTCATCAAGGCTCTGGCAAAACCACTTTTGCCCAACAAAAACTGGCAGAATTCGCCAACGACTATCCCAATGCCACTTGCGTACATCTCGAAAATGACAAACTTTTGACCGATGATAATGGTGTATATCGTTGGTCTGGCGACGCTGTCAATAAAGCCCAACGCCAAAATCTTACCACCTTTAAAAACCTACTCAAGCAAGGGCAACAAAACCCTAGCCAAGATATGTTGATTGTCAACTCCAACACCAATCAAAAAGGCTCGGCGTGTATTCATCTGATGCAAATGGCAAGAAAATTCGGCTTTGAGGTCGAAGTGTATCGCCTACATAACTTTTTTGACAATCATCATAACGTCAAACAAGCCGATGTGCTGACCGCCTATATCAACTTAAATAACAGCAAGTTACGAGAAGAAATCCACGTCCCTGCGACCAAGCCGATTGATGAGGTAACCCAAAAATTGGTCGATAAAATGCACACCTTTGCCAAAGGGAAATTGCCGTTTGACGAGGTGCAACAAACCTTTGTGACCGAGGATTATCTCAACTTTGCTCGTAAAAACTTTGTCAAAAAACAAAGCAAAACGTACCCAGATTTGTATGTGTTGAAGTACGCTCGCAAGGTGTTTTATGAAAACCGTTTTGACCATGCGTTGCTGGAAATGCGTGGGTTGGTGATTGATAAACACAACCAAATCATCGTGCGTCCGTTTAAAAAAGTGTTCAATTACTCCGAACGTATCGCCAAAAACAGTCCGTATCCCATCAGCATTGCCGATGATAAATTGGTCAATGCGGTGGTAAAAGTCAACGGATTTTTGGGCGTATGTACCTATGTGGACTTGGCTAAGACTGCTTTGGGCGAGAATCATCCCAGTCTTGGGGCGGATTTTGATAAACAAGTGTTGTACTCAACCACAGGCTCACTCGATAGCTCATTTGCCGAGATGACCAAAGCCCACTGCGAGCAGTACACCAGCGTGTTTCAGCAGTTTCCCAATCATACGTTTTTGTTTGAAGTCACTGACCCTAGCGATGTGCATATTATCACCGAGGATTTTGGCGAAACTTTGATTGGCGTGGTCGATGTGCAGACAGGCGAGATGTTTAGCGAGGCACGCCTTGATGAAATCGGCTTGGAATTTGGGTTAAAACGCCCTGAAACGCTTGAAAATATCGCCTTTGGCGAGTTGAAAGCCTTGCTAAAAACGGTAAAACATGAGGGTTTTATGGTGTTTGATACCGATGGGCATTTGTTGTTTAAGTTAAAATCGCCGTATTATTTGGTGTCGAAGTTTTTTGGGCGTAGTCAGGCGAAGAGTTTGGGCGGTAAGCTGAATAAGCAAAATGTGGATGAGGAATATTATCCGTTGGTGGATTATATTAAGGCGAATCAGCAGGTGTTTAATGAGCTTGATGAATTGCAAAAAATTGCCTTTGTGCAAGCATTTTTGGAAAAACTCGACTAATAATAAACATAAAAAAGGGGCAGTAAATGACTGATATTTCAATGACGTTACGGCAAGAAATTAACCGTTGTTATGATGTTTTTGGTAAATGTTTACGCCCCACACAGCCATTAAATGCCTGTACTTGCCCAATGTGTCTTGACCCAAAACTTGAGCAAGAAATGAAAACGCTACCTTTAGCACAAATAACGGCAAAGCACTTTTATCGATATAATTCTTCGCCACTAAATAAAGTGCAAAATGCCAATGAAATCAAATATTTCTTACCAAGAATGATTGAGTTATTTGTACAAGGTGAATATTTACACCACTCAACCGAATTGTATTTTGAGCGAGTGGGCAATTGTCCTGCTGATAGCTTTAGTCCAAAGGAGCAAGCGGTTTGGCAACAATTTGCCGATGCGTATTTGGATGAGATGTTAAAGGTGTATTGTTGGGAGTATTCAACGATTTATAAATGGCATAGCAGTATTTTTGATGTGTTGCTGATGTTTTATAAAGGAAATATCGATATTCAGCCGTTTTTGCAACGTTGGCGAAATACACAGACACCACAAGCCATTGTTAATTATATTCATGAAAGTTATTGGGATTTTTGGTGTGATGGTGGATACAAAAACCCATTTGCTGATGATTTGCCAAAATTTCGTGAAGTTATGGACGATTGGCTAAATGATGAAAGTAACAAGGGTTATTTTATTGAGCAAATTTTAAATTTAGATAGCCAAGTGATTGAAGAGTTTTATGCTTGGAATGGTAGATATGGCTTGGTTGAAAATTTGTTTGATTTAATGACTTATGATTTAACAGATTAAAAAGAGAATATAAATGAAAAAAACTTTCTTTACGTCAGATTTGCATTTTTCGCACCGAAATATTGCAAAATTCTGCCCCCACACCCGCCCACAGCCCACCCAAACAGGCGATATCGACACGCTCGACCGCTATATGATTGAACTGTGGAATGACACCGTTGGCGTGGATGATGATGTCTATAACTTGGGCGATTTGAGTTTTTCGCATAACCTTCGCCATATCAAAAAAGTATTGAGCCAGTTAAACGGTCGCCACCATCTGATTTTTGGTAATCATGATGACATCATCATGCAAAACGTGGATAAATTCCTTACCACCACAAAGCATGATGGACATCCCATTTTGGCTTCTGCTCAAAGTTATCTCAAGCTAAAACTTGAAGATAAGACTTTGATTTTATTTCATTATCCGATTGCCGAATGGGACGGCTGTCATAAAGGCTATTACCATCTACATGGGCATATTCATGACCGTATGGCAGAGATTGGCGGACGGATTTTGAATGCTGGCTTTGATTTGCATGGGCGGTTTTTGACCCTTGATGATGTGGTGGGGTATTTGCAGGATTTGCCGACCCTTGACCACTTTAGCGATGATAGTCCTGTGGCGGATTTGGCTGTGCCGAGTGTGTTGGCGACTTCGCCAAGCTTTGCGGTAGCAAAAGCCGATGAGCAGATTCAGCAAAACGTGGTGGATATTCAGGCATTGATAAAACAACGGTTGGATTATTTGATGTCACAGGGTAATGTATCTCAAGATTGAAAACTGGGTGTATCGACACGATAGTGAATTAAATCAGAAATGATCATTTACCATTTTGGGCGTATGCAATACGCCCCTACCAACCTGTCTTATTTCTAATGTAAACGACTATATATTTTAGCTACGCCTAATGGTAGTATTGCCAATAAACCACAATTTGAATTGACCTATGACGATTGCCATGCCCACAAAACCGCTTATCCACTTTGCCCATGCTAATGGCATTCCCTCAAAAACTTACAGCTACCTGTTTGAACTGCTAAGTGATGAGTTTGATGTGGTGTTTATTCCCCAATTGGGAACAGACCCTCGCTATCCTGTCGATAACCATTGGCAAGCGTTGACTCAGCAAGTTATTGATAGTATTAAACAAAATTTAGCCGAACGTGGGCAAAGCCAAGTAATTGGGCTAGGGCATTCGCTGGGAGCGTTATGTACCTTGCAAGCCAGCTATCGTGAACCACAATTATTTAGCCAAGTCATCACCCTTGACCCACCGCTGATTCATGGGCATTATGCGATGGCGTTGCATTGGGCAAAGCGTTTTAGCCCAAGTCTGGTCGATAGACTGACCCCAGCAGGGTTGTCAAACCGCCGCCGTGATACATGGGACAGCCGTGAGCAAGCCTACGCCCATCTACACCACAAGGCGTTTTATAAAAACTTTGATGAACGCTGTTTTGCGGATTTTATCCAGTACGGTTTGACGGATACGGCTGACGGAAAAGTGACGCTCACCATTCCCAAAGCGGCGGAAGTGGCAGTATTTCGCACCAATCCGTCATTGTTTTGGCGAAAACCCAATCATCCACCCATGATGCCTACTAAACAAATCATCGGTCACGACAGTTTATTTATGAAGCGAGGCTTTCCGCAACTGGTGAAAAAACGCATGGGCATTGATTTTGAAGTGCATAAAGGGGGGCATATGTTTCCGCTAGAACACCCTGTTAGTACGGTTAATCGCATTAAAGCTTTGATAAAGGAACGGATTTATAGTGAGTAATATTCAGAATAGTAAAGTTGTTTAAACTGGAAATAAGACAGTTTTTTAGGGGCTTATTGCATACGCCCAAAATTTCAAAGTTTCATTTCTGATTTAATTCACGATATAACGGTACATTAGACGCACCTTACCTTTGATTGATTTTTTCAAACTTACCACTTTTAAGCCATCGCCCTTATGCCAAAATTAACGTTATTGACCAATCCTCGCCTACAATTACCCACGCCTGTGTATGGCTTACCCATGACGCTGGTGTTATCCGTGCTATTACTGATTGTATTTTTAGCCAGTCAACTGATAGGTGTGGCGTTGTTTGCCTCTTGGGTTTTTCCTAACATGGCAGATTTTACCATCACTGATAAAATTCAACAGGGCAGTCATAACGGCACATTGATGGCGTGGGCGGTGGTGTTTACGTTGGTTACGGTGGCGAGTTTTATCGCTTTGATGATTCGTGCTAAACAGGCAAGTATTGGCGAATATTTGGCAATCAAAGGTTTTCGTTGGCGACAGTTTTTGGGCTTTGTGGGGCTATTGCTGTTGCTGAATGTGGCGATTAATGGCATTACTGTGTGGCTTGAACGTGAGCCGATGGCGTTTATGGATGAGCTTGCCAAGACGGCTAATCCGTTGTGGTTGTTGGTGCTTGCGATGGTGGTGTTTGCACCGATTTATGAGGAGTTGATGTTTCGTGGCTTTATGTGGACTGGGCTGGCAAGTTCCAAATTGGGCGTTTGGGGAGCGAGTATTTTGACAAGCCTTGTGTTTGCTATGATTCATGGGCAGTATGGGGCGGTGGAGCTTGGGGCGATTGTGGTGCTGGCGATGTTGTTTAGTTCGGCTCGGATTGTGTCGGGGTCGCTACTGTTGCCGATTGTGCTTCATATTATTAACAATGGTTTGGCAATGTGGCAGTATTTGGCAGGTTAATTATTTTGTTAAAAAGTGTAATTTAGCCATAATAAAATTTTAAAATAAATTATACTGTAATGTTAAGTATTAATATTTAATACAACTAATGAAAATCATCTAAAATTAGATAAATACGTTATACAAGGATTTTTATGACCACTTATACTATTACTCGTGCATTATCTCGCATTAATGCCTTAAAAGATAAACTAGCCAAATCTCGCACAAATGAGTATGTTGCCACTATCAATAGCATTAAAATTGAGAGTGCTGACGGTATGGATTTGCAAAAGAAACTACTTGCCAATGCCCAAGCAAACCGTGATATTGTCAATGAAATTTTAAAAATCAAACTGGCGGTTGAGCAGTCAAATTTGACGACACAGGTGGTAATTAATGGGAAGAATTACAGTGTTCGTGAAGCGATTGAATTAAAGTATTTATATCAAACTTATCTTAAAGATATTGCTTCAATCATGCAAAACCAATTGCATAAAGCCAAAGATAAACAAAATAAAGCCAATCAAGAAATTGAGAAAGCCCAAGAAGAAACTATCAAAACTTTATCAAATGCAGGCGTGGAATTGACCCAAACACAAATTGATGAGCGGGTAAAATCCTCAATTGAAACCGTGCGTTTGACCAAAGAATTAACCATCTTATCTTTTGACCCTAGCCAAACCGCTGATAAATCAGTAGAGTTTTATGAACAAATGGTAACTAGCTTTTTAGAAGAAGTGGATTATGTGCTAAGTGAAAGTAATGCCGTAACCACGATTAATTTTGATTAAGTGTTTTTAGCGTTTTTTACCACAAATCCCAACCGAATAACTTGTAATTAACTTGATTTGAATTTAAGAATAGCCTTTTAAGCTATCATCTTATATTACTAAGGACAGTGAACCGTTGAAGTACGCACTGTATAGGTATATAACCGTGGCTAAAAGTTCAAAGCTAAAAATTTAAAGTTCAAAGTTTAACGCATTAAAGTTTAGCATTAAAAGCCAAAAGTTGATAAAATCCTAGAAAAATGGTTAATGGGTAGCAAGTTAAACCCAAAGTTTCCACTAGGCTGGTTTGGTGGTTTGTGGTAATTTTTTATCTGTTGTTATCAATAGTCAATTCATCTCTAATACCGCTTCCCCTGCCTTTTTGACTTGCTCAATCGAAATCGACTTCTGCCCACTCATCGCCTGTCGCCATTGCCGACTACCTGCCAACCCATGAAATAGCCCCAAATAATGACGCATCACCAACGTCAACGGCACACCCTCCGCCTCAAAACTTGCCAATAAGTCCAATAATTCTACAAAAATCTGCTCACGAGTTTTCGGCACTTCACCCCATAACGCCAAACTTTCTGCCAAAATATACGGATTATGATACGCCTCACGCCCTATCATCACACCATCCACAAATTGCAAATGGCTTTGGATTTGCTCAAGTGTGGTAATACCGCCATTAATTTCGACAAAAATATCGCTAAATTCTTGTTTCAGTCGATATACGTCCTCATAGCGAAGTGGGGGGATTTCACGGTTTTGCTTAGGACTTAAACCCTGTAACCAAGCGGTGCGAGCATGGACGATGACATGACGACAGCCAGCCTCGACCACCGCCCCCACAAAGTCACGCATAAATTCATAACTGTCAAAATTATCAATACCAATACGGTGCTTCACCGTCACAGGCACATCCACCGCCTCACGCATGGCTGTGACACACTCACCAACCAATGCAGGCTCTGCCATCAGGCACGCACCGATTTTATAATGTTGCACACGGTCAGACGGACAGCCGACATTAAGATTAATTTCATCATAGCCGTAGTCTTGTCCGATTTTGGCACATTGGGCAAGCTCACTGGGGTTAGCACCGCCCAGTTGCAGTACGATGGGGTGTTCGTTGGGATAGTATTTTAACTGATAATCAGTATCGCCTTGCAAAATCGCTGACGTACTAATCATCTCCGTATACAGGTAGGTGTGCGGATTAAATAGCCTTGCAAAGGTACAATAATGACGTGTCGACCAGTCAATCATGGGGGCGGTAGACAGGCGTTTATTACGCATGATAGTAGAGGTAAGGATAGACATTATTAAACCATTTCAGTGTGATGGGGTTTTTCTTCTATGCGGTATAAACCATGTAAATTGGTCAAAAACAATCCCATAATCACACCCAAAATACATAAAAAAACTAAATATAGCACAGGAATAGATGAGATGTTACTAGAGAAATTTAATAATAATATCGGCGTAATTGCACCTGTAATCGCATATGCTACATTATAACTAAAGGCCATCCCACTCATGCGAACATTCGCTGGCAATAGTCGCACACACATACTAGGCACGATACCAATGATACCTGAGCAGAATCCCAAAATTGCATAGCCTAACATTAACAATTCATGGGTATTTTTAATAATGGTATAAAATAGGAGGGTTGCCAATGCTAATGTAATACAACCAATCGAAAATACCTTACCAGAATTAAAACGATCTGCCAAATAGCCATACATTAATGCCCCAAGACTAGCAAATAATAGTCCAATACCATTGGCAATCATAATCCAATTAATATCAATTTCAAACATCTGTATGCTAAATGCAGGCATTAATAGATAAACAATCAAAAATACACTAGAAACGAACCAAGATAACCCAAAGGTCATGGTTAAGCCATAACGATGATGATGAAAAGCGTGAAGCAGTGGTAAACGAGGAATCAACTGATTTTTGGCTTGGGCATATAAAAAAATCGGTGTTTCAGATAAACGGTATCGCATGATAATAGCGAATAGGGTGAATACACCACCTAAAATAAAGGGGATTCGCCAGCCATAGCTCATCATTTGATTAGGTGTTAGGCTATTCGCAAGTAAACTGCTCATAATATTGGCTAATAATACAGATAAAATTTGCACCGCAATCAACGTACCGCAGACTGCTCCAATCTGTCGCCCTGGCATATGCTCTGCCAAATAGCTCCATGATGCAGGTACTTCAGCTCCCATGCCAAGCCCTTGAGCAAAACGTAATGCCATTAATAGCAAAGGGGCAAATATACCAATTTGGGCATAGCTTGGTAACACGCCAATACACAGAGTCGACAAAGCTACTAGGAATAAACTGAATAATAACACGGGCTTACGTCCATGACGGTCACCAATATCCGCCAAAATCTGCCCACCTAATGGGCGAGAAACATAACCAACTAACACTAACACTAAAAAACTAAAGGCTTGCATCTCTTTAGACACAGTGGGAGAAAACAAACTTTCTAAAATAGCATCTTTAAAGAAAAAATAAATCACAAAATCAAAGCAAGTAAAAAATGCCCCAAACACCGTTAGTTTGATAATGGTTCTTTCATGCGAATTGAGATAACGTAGTTCTTCAGAGGCAGGATTAAAAAAAGGCATGATGTCTCACTTACTTGCCGTTGTAGAGGTTAACTTCCTCTTTATATTATAAAAAATAGCATACTATAAATAAAACTTTACGAAAAAGGAGGGTTACAATGTTTGATTTTTGTTAATTATTGAGTTTTTTTAATTACAGTAACCAATCAATCGGTAAGCCAGCAAATACTTTAATCCATAACGCATTTAGACGTGATATTCGGGGTTCTTTGGTTTTTGTTTGAAGCGTTGGGTTAGATTGTGAGGCAGAAGGACTGGGATACGTATGCCAATTCAGATGTTGGTTATCGGTGAGCGATAAGCGATAACTGATTTTTAACAAATCATCGTCAAAAGCTCGATGCACCGCATTCGCCAATACAGGGTCGGCAATCACCACACCAAGCTCGGTATTGATATTGGCAGAGCGTGGGTCAACATTATATGAGCCGATAAAGGTATATTTATCATCCACCGCAAAGGCTTTGGTATGCAGGCTGGTATTGCCTGTATCACGGGTGAAATTCCGCTTCTTTTCCCTAAAGTCTGGATTAGCATCGGATTTTAATTCGTATAAATCAATCCCAGATTTGAGTAAAGCGGGTCTTGACTCACTATAACCTGCATGCACAATAGGCACATCCGTGGCATCAAATGAATTGGTCAAAATACGGATTTTCACCCCATCGTTTGCCAGTTGTTGCAACTGAGCCACGCCTAATGGACTGGGAACAAAATACGAGGAAATAATGCTAAATTCGTGTTTGGGCGTGCCTAATTTCGTGCGTAATTGGTTGACCAAACGGCTAGATTTGACATCTTGATTACGCAGTTTTTTGACATCATCGGCAAAAAAATAGATGGGTTGCCAACGAAAATTTACTTTTTTATGCAGTAACTTTTGGTCAATTACTGCACCATTAGTGACTCGGTACAGTTGCGAACTATTGACCAGTTGGCTACCGTAATTGGGAGCAAGTTTATTGAGTTGACGTAAAAACGCACTGCGGATGGGCGATACAGGCTCATTGGGGTCAATCGGCTTAACCAAATTTTCGATATCATACGCCAATTCACTTTGCCAATATTGCTCAAAACTCGCCTCAACATCGCCCACCATCTTGCCTGCCAATAATACGTCAAGGTCGGCAAACTCGTTATCAGTATCGTTTCTCAAATACTCATCACCAATATTGCGACCGCCAATGATGGATAATTGATGGTCAAAGGTCATGCTTTTATTGTGCATGCGGTGTTGGTAACGTGGTAATGCCAACACAAAATTGGCAGGCGTGAACGAGCGAACCGCTTTGGGATTTATCAATCGCACTTGAATGTTGGGATGACTGGCAAATGCCAGTAGTTGTTGGTCAAGGGCAGGGTTGGTGTTCAAGTCATCGAGCAATAACCGTACCTTCACCCCACGATTGGCAGAGTCGTATAAATCCTTGAGTAATAACTGCCCAGAGGCATCGTTATGCCAAATATAATATTGAATATCAATGCTTTGGGTCGCCATTTGGCTCAAAATACTGCGTGAGGCAAACGCATCCGTGCTATCCAGTAGCGGATAATAACCTGATAACGTTTTTGGATTGGGATTATTGCTACGGCTGATACGCTCAATCAAATCAGTTTTTATCGGTTGGAAAATGGCTTTATTGCCAGTTAAATTGCCAGTTGAATTGTTAGCTAAATGGGCGTTAGCCGTTGCTGAATGAACAGTCGTCATCGGTTGGGCGTGGCTAAAACGAGGATTGGGCGGTAGGCTTTGACAGGCAGTCAACCACAGGGCTAAACATAGCAATATTAGGCTAACAGACAATCGTTTACCTTGAGCTTGCCGAAGGGTCGTGATTTGCCTTATTTGAAATAACCAAGGATAAAGGGAAAACGCTGTCATGCCTTGAAAGTCCGTGAAATGATTTTTATGTTTTAACGTCCAATTTTAGCATATTTTAGCCAAATTAAACCTAAGAACCTGTATTCACAACATCACGTTCATAAAGTTAAGCATAATTAATAGTTTTTTGTTTATACTTTTGCATGAAAAATGGCTAAATCTTGCTTTTCTGCGTTAAAAACCTGTCTGATAGAATGACTATCATCCAAGCTTTTGCCTTGAAAAGCTGGCGATTTATCACATTTTTCAACGCAAAGACGTTATGAATACAGGTTCTAATATTTGGACTTTAAAAATAACCTTATGCCAATTTGGGTCAATCAAAACCCATGTCACTGTGTTATCATGGAGGGACTTATCAAATTTTTAGAAATAATAGCTTGTAGTAGGTAACCCATGCCCCAATTCGACCCCAATTTTACCAATGATTATCTTGACCTTACCCAAGGCTACACCGACCAAACCCTTGCCGTGCGTGCAGGCTACCACCGCACTGATGAGGGCGAGCATAACGAGGCGATTTTTGCCACCAGTTCCTACGTTTATAAAAATGCCAAAGACGCTGCCGACCACTTTAACGGCACGACTTTTGGCAATGTGTATTCTCGCCATACCAACCCTACTGTGCGAGCGTTTGAAAGACGGCTTGCGGTGCTAGAAGGTGGTGAGCGTTGCGTGGCGACTGCCTCTGGTATGGGGGCGATTTTGACCATGTGTTTGGCATTTCTTAAGGCAGGCGACCATCTGCTCTGTGCCAAACAGCTTTTTGGCTCATCGGTAGCGTTGTTTGATACTTATTTTAAACCACTGGGTATTGAAGTCAGCTATGTCGATTGTTTTGATAACACGGCGTGGCAAAATGCCATTCAGACGAATACTAAAGTTTTATATTGTGAAAGTCCAAGCAATCCATTGGCTCAATTAGCAGATATTAGCTTTTTGGCACAGCTTGCCCATCAGCATGGGGCGTTGTTGGCAGTGGATAACTGCTTTGCCACCCCTGCGATTCAAAAGCCGTTGACATTGGGGGCGGATATCGTGATTCATTCCGCCAGTAAATACATTGACGGACAAGGGCGGATGTTGGGCGGTGCGTTGGTCGGCAACAATGAATTGATGGAAAAAGCCTTTACCGTGATTCGCACAGGGGGCATTAGCCTATCGCCATTTAATGCGTGGGTGCTACTAAAAGGGCTAGAAACCTTGAGCCTACGTATGAAAGCCCATTGCGAAAATGCCAATCAAGTCGCCGAATTTTTGGCAAATCATCCAAAAGTTAGGCGAGTGTATTTTTCGGGTTTGGCGGATAATCCGCAACATGAGCTTGCAAAACGCCAACATACCGACCTCAAAAATGTACAAGGCGGAAGTTTTGGGGCGATTATCGGCTTTGAAGTTGCCAATCAAGCCGAGGCATGGCACGTTATTGACAATACTCGGCTGATTTCGATTACTAATAACTTAGGCGATGCCAAAAGCACGATTACCCACCCAGCCACGACCACGCATTTTCGCATGACGGCAGAGGCGAGGGCAGAGGCAGGTGTCAATGATGGCTTGATTCGGTTGTCGGTGGGGCTAGAAGATGTTGATGACATCATCAATGATTTAAAAAATGGGTTGGATAGTTTATAATAAACTGACGTTAAACTTAAAAAAGGAAAAAACATGAACATTCAAGCCCTCATGCAACAAGCCCAAATGATGCAAAAACAAGTCGAACAAAATGTCGAAAAAACCAAAAAAGACTTGGCAAATAAAGAAGTGTATGCCGAAGCAGGTAATGGCTTGGTAAAAGTTACCATGTCTGGTCGCCGTGTGGTCAAACGTATCTCAATCGACCCATCACTACTACAAGACGAAGCTGATATGGTCGAAGACTTAATCGCTGCCGCTGTCAATGATGCCGTGCGTCAAGCCGATGAACTATACGAAACTGAAATGGCAAAATCAACCAGTGGCATGGGCTTACCACCAAGCATGCAAGGCTTGTTCTAAGCGTTGAAAGGTTGATTCTAGTCTTACCATAACCCATTTTGGTAGGGGCGTATTGCATACGCCCTTATTTTTATGTGAAAAACAGTTTTTATGTGCAAAATAGAGCCACCACCATGCTGACCCCAAAATTTGACGAATTGGTCAAACAACTCAAAGTCCTACCCAGTGTCGGCAACAAAACCGCCCAACGTATGGCACTGCATCTACTCACCTACAAACGCCAACAAGGGCAACAACTTGCCGAAGCCTTGATGACGGCGATGCTTGAGATTAAGCAATGCCAAATCTGCCGAGGATTATCGGATGATGATATCTGCCCGATTTGTAGCGACCCACGCCGTAATGATAGCGTGCTGTGCATTGTCGAAACCGCTTCGGATATGATGGCGATTGAGCAGACTGCCAGTTTTAATGGTAAATATTTTGTGCTAGGTGGACATCTGTCGCCGATTGATGGGATTGGGGCGGAGCAGTTGGGCATTGGGCAATTGGTGGGGCTGTTAAAGCGTCATCACGAGGCAGGCGAGCCTGTGGCAGAGGTGATTTTGGCGACTTCGACCACGGTTGAGGGGCAGACCACGGCTCATTTTGTCAGTGAGGCAGTCAAGCCGTATGTGGGGAGTATCACTCGGATTGCTCAAGGGATACCGATGGGGGGCGAGATTGAGTATCTTGATAGCATGACGTTGGGGCAAGCTTTGCAAAATCGTGGACGACTGTAATTTTTACAATTCTTTTATAAGTAGATGATGTGTAGGGTATTTTGTACCTTTTAAAAATTCTATGAAAGCCTTCACCACAGCCGATTGATGACGGTGTGACAGATATAACGCATAAGTGGTATAAATATCCACTGATGGAAAATCCGCCAAAATCGGCACAACTTCACCTTTTTCAATCAAATCTTTGGCGGTATATGCTGAAATAAAACATACCGCTCGCCCTGTTTTAGCAAGATGCAAAATCGCTGAATTATCATTGGATAACAACACGCATGGCACATCCAGCGACTGGTTTTTACCCTGCTTATTTTGCCATGTAAAACCAATGCTTTTTTGCCCCAAACGTCCAAAACTGGCACAAGGCATGGTCAGTAAATCTTGCGGGGTTTTGGGTTCACCAAACTTTGCCACAAAGTTTGTGCTTGCCACCCACGCCCCACCCATCGCCATCAAAGGCATGGCAATGACATTATCCGTCTGCAAATCCCCTGTACGAAACGCAATATCAATCCCATCTGCTACCAAATCCACCACACGCTCGGTGGCTTGTACATAGACTTGTACATCTGGGAATTGATTTTGAAACGCTGTCAGCAAATTCCAAATATGGTCAGCCCCAATGATGGTCGAAATCCGCAAAACACCGTTTAACGTCTGTTTATCGGTTTGCAAATTACGCTCAGTATGGAGTAGATTATCAATATCCAAATATACTTGCTCATAAAACTGTTGCCCTTGGGCGGTGGGTTTTACCCCTGTTTTGTGGCGGTCGAACAGTTGGATATTTAAGGATTGTTCCAAGAGTTTGATTTGTCGACTGATAGTGGCAATCGGTACATTTAGCTCATTGCTCGCCTTTGATAAACTGCCTGCTTGCACGGTGGCGACAAATAAGCGGACGGCGTTTAAGTCCATATTTGACATTTATGATTCTCATATTTGGAAAATATATTCCCATTTTACGCTATTAATTTTTATTTTTCAAAGGTATAAAATAGCTTCATCATTTAAACAAACAAGGTAATTAATTATGAACATCATGGTAACAGGTGCAAACGGCGGTTACGGCAAATTGGCATTACAACATTTGTTAAAACTTGCCCCCAAAGAAGTCAAATTATTCGCATTGGTGCGTAAAGAAGAATATGCGAGCCAGTGGCGTGAACAAGGCGTGGAAGTTCGTATTGGTGATTATGCCGATTTCGATTCAATGGTAAAAACCTTGCAAGGCATTGACCGCTTATTGTTCGTGTCCGTACCGACACCGAATGTTCAACAAAACGTGGTCGAATCTGCCAAAATCAATGGCGTAAAATTCATCGCTTACACCAGTATTTTTGGCGTGGACGGTGAAAAAGGTGGGCTAGAAATCAATCATAAACAAACCGAACAATGGATTAAAGCGTCAGGCATTGCCCATACTTTTTTACGCAATAACTGGTATTTTGAAGTGCATGAAGAATTGGCAAAACTCGCCCATAGAACTGGCAAGTTGTACCATTACGCAGGCGATAAGCTGATTTCTGGGGCGTTAAAAACCGATTATGCCGAAGTTGGGGCAAAGGTGATTTTGGGCGAATCTAACCGTGAAATCATCAATTTAACAGGTAAGCCTTATACTTATGCCGAATTTGGTCAAGCATTAAGCGAAGTCTATAATCAACCGCTTGATATTCAAACCATGAGCCGTGAAGCGGTGGAACAATGGCTTGATGATGAACAAGTACAAGGTTTGCCACGCTTTATTGTGACGACTTATCAAAACATTACAGCTAAAGGAAATAATGGCGAAGATGAGGCTGAACCTGCTGAATTTGAAGAAATTTTGGGTCGGAAATTGCCGAGTTTGGCGGATGCGATGCGTCAAGTTTTGCTTGGGTGATAAGTGATTGTTTTAGATGTCGTTTGCCAACATGAAGGTAAAACGGCATTTTTTTATGTTAAGTTTTTCTCAGTCTTGAAACCTAGCCATTCTATATAATGCGTAAGTCCTAAATAAGTAAAAATGCGTGTAACATTTCCAAATTTGACATACAATAAACAAAAAAATTTTGGAAATAAAATGCTCACCCAACAACCCTTATCACCGCCCCAATTACAAGCCCTCAAAGATTTACCTGTCAAATGGGTCAAAACCCAAGACGATTTATTCGCCTTATTGGACGAAATCGAAAGCGTTGACACCATCACCCTTGATACCGAGTTTATTAAACGAGATACCTTTTTTCCCATTCTCGCCCTTATCCAAATCAACACAGGCAACGCCATCTACTTACTTGATGCACCCAAACTCTACCTTGAGGAATTTTGGGAAGTCATCGCCGATGTACCAATGATGGTGCTACACGCCTGCGGTGAGGATTTGGGGATTTATTATTTACTATCAAACCTGCCTGCCTTGACCAATGTCTTTGACACCCAAATCGGCTTAGGGTTTTTGACAGGTGAGGGGTCGCTTGGCTACCAAAAATCGCTCAATCAAACCCTTGATATTCATGTCGATAAAGGCGAAAGTCAATCCGACTGGTTACAACGCCCCTTGACCCACGAGCAAGAGCAATACGCCATTGATGATGTGCGGTATTTACTACCCATGTTTGATGAAATCAAACGCCAGTTACAAGCCCAAAATCTTTGGGAGTTGGCGGTGGAAGATTGCCAAAGCTATACCCAAGAGCTGTATGCCCATTTTGTCACACCTGATGATGAACAATATCTGAATGTGGCGGATTTTCGGGATACGCCAGAGCAGTTAGCCATGTTGCAGGTGCTGTGTGAATGGCGTGAGCAGTTGGCAAAGTCGATTAATCGCCCACGCACGCAGATTTTGCGTCCGCAAGCCTTGCGTGAGATTATCGAAAAACCACCACATAGCATGAAGCAACTGGGTTTTACCTCGACCAAGCCCAATGTCATTCGGATGTATGGGCAAGAGATTTTAAGCCTAATTGATGGGGTGCGAAAAGCCGAGCCAAGCAGTTATCCGCCTGTGTTGCCGTTACCGTATCGTAGCCTATCCGATTCGGTGCAAAATCAGCTACAACAAGCGACCAATGCCAAAGCGGAAATATTGGGCATTGGCGAAAATATTTTAATCCGTAAAAAATGGCTGTCCGAGCTGTATGCCTATAGCCTTGATAATGCGTATCCATTACCAAAGTATCTGATGGGCTGGCGGTATGAATGGGTCGTGGCAGAGCTTGTGCCGATTTTGGTGCAAGTGATTGATAAAAACCAAGAAATCAGTGAAGATGAGTCATAGAGCCATTAGACATCTTGCCAAACTATTTTAGGACTTACGCATTTAACCAAATCGTAGGTTGGGTAGAGCTTGCGATACCCAACAATTTCAATGGTTTATGTTGGGTGTCATGCTTCCACCCAACCTACAAATGGCATTTTTGCGTAAGTCCTATATTTAATAGCGTGGGGTAGCCAAGCGTTACCCACGATATATTGCGTGAAAAACTAGATATGGAAAGCGTTTTACTATATCATTTTAATAATCTTCTTATTTCAAATGAGCCGATAGCCATGTCATTGACCCCAGCGACTCCTACTGACCAACCCCATACCCATGCGACTTATACCAAAATTCTGTACCCCGGTACATTTGACCCCATCACTCGTGGACATTTGGATTTAATCAAACGTGCGTGCCGATTATTTGATGAAGTCGTGGTGGCGGTGGCACTTGGGCATCATAAAAAACCCTTATTTACGTTAGAAGAACGCATTCATTTGGTCGAGGCATCGACTCAAGCTCAAGGCTTGACGAATTTGACAGTGATAGGTTTTGAGGGATTATTGGTAGATTTGGCAAAAACCCATCAAGCCACAGGCGTGTTACGTGGCTTGCGTGCGATGTCCGATTTTGAGTATGAATTTCAGCTTGCCAATATTAATCGAGAGCTTGACCCCAATTTTGAAGCGGTATTTTTGACCCCTTCACAACAATACTCATTTATTTCATCGACTTTAGTCCGAGAAATTGCCAAGCTTGATGGTGATGTGACCAAGTTTGTACCGCATTGTGTGTTAGAAGCATTTGAGCAAAAACGCCAAAATGGTTGGCAATAAGTGGTAAAATAGGTTTTTTTGACTTGTTAAAATATTATGGCATTAAAAATTACTGACGAATGTATCAATTGCGATGTGTGCGAGCCGTTGTGTCCCAATGAGGCGATTTATGTGGGTGAGTTGATTTATGAAATTGACCCCAGTTTATGCACGGAATGCGTGGGGCATTTTGATGAACCGCAATGTTCGCTATTTTGCCCTGTGCCTGATTGTATTCCCAAAGACCCCAATCATGCCGAAACACAAGATGAATTGATGGCGAAGTTTGAGCGGTTAATAGGTAAGCAAAACTAAGACTAAGTGGATAAAACTAATGGATAACGCCTCTGTTTGTGAAGTTAATCAAGGTTTTGTCACCGAGGTTATTGCTTTAATTCAGCAAGCCAAAAGCCGTGTTGCGACCACAGTAAATGCCGAGCTAACCCTGCTATATTGGCACGTTGGTGAACGGATTCATAATGCCATTTTGCAAGGTGAGCGAGCGGATTATGGCAAGCAAGTCATTGCGAATTTATCTGAATCATTAACAATGCAATTTGGTAAAGGGTGGAGTAAAAACCATCTGAATTATTGTGTTAAATTTTACCAACAATTTTGTGATATCAACATTGTTCACGCACTGCGTGAAAAATTGAGTTGGACACATTTTAAACTTTTGGCTTACATTGAAGACCCAATTAAACGAGATTTTTATGCGACCTTAGCAAGCCAAGAGCGTTGGTCAACACGCACGCTTGATGAGCGGATTGGGTCATTATTGTTTGAACGTACCGCACTGTCAAAAAAACCTGATGAGATGATTGTCGCAGAGTTGGCTCAATTGCGTGAAACAGGGATTATCAGCCGATTTTGTTGTTAAAAGACCCCTATATTTTGGACTTTCTGCAACTTAATGACCGTTATCTCGAAAAAGATTTAGAAGATGCAATTTTACGAGAAATTGAACAGTTTTTGCTTGAAATGGGAGCAGGGTTTAGTTTTATTGCTCGCCAAACAACTCTTATCGCACAAAAACGCATGATTTTATTGCCATAATCATTTATAATACGCCCTTGGCAGACCAGACGAACGCTGTCCACATTAGTGGAGGGAGGAAAGTCCGGGCTACACAGGGCAGAGTGCCAGCTAACGGCTGGGGGGCGTAAGCCTACGACCAGTGCAACAGAGAGCAGACCGCCATTTAACTTGTTAAATGGTAAGGGTGAAAGGGTAGGGTAAGAGCCTACCGCATGACTGGCAACAGTTCATGGCATGGTAAACTCCACTCGTAGCAAGACCAAATAGGTGTCCACACGGTGCGGCCCGCATTGGACACGGGTAGGTTGCTTGAGCGTATTAGCGATGATACGCCTAGATGAATGTTCGTCCTCGACAGAACCCGGCTTATCGGTTTGCCATTTTATTTTTACACTTTGCAATAGCATAAAAAAAGGCGTAATTTTACGCCCTTTTTTATGTCATATGAAGCCCATCAAGCAGTTACGCCAAAGTCGCCCCTGCAGGGATGTTATCATCCAACATCACAACGGTAAGCTGTCCGTCTTTTTCTGCTGATAAAATCATGCCTTCAGAAATACCAAACTTCATCTTGCGTGGGGCGAGGTTGGTGACGCATACCACGGTTTTGCCCTGTAACTGCTCTGGCTGATAAAACTTGGCAATGCCACTAAACACATTGCGAGTTTTGGCGTTACCATTTTCATCCTTTTCACCAACATCAAGGGTAAATTGTAGCAGTTTATCCGCTCCCTCAACCTTGTTACATTCCAGCACTTTTGCCACCGTCATGGTGACTTTGGCAAAATCATCAATACCGATAAATTCGCCAGTTTGAGCGGTTTCGGCAGTTGCCACTTTTTTAGCGTCAGATTTTTTGTCTGTTGTAACCTGTGGCTGTTTTACCAAATCTTCTTTTGAGCTATTTACCATAGCATCAATTTTGTCTTTTTCCACACGTTGCATCAGTGGGCTAAAGGCATTGATAGTATGACCCAGTAGCAATTCGTGACGGCTATCAAAGTCAAGGCTATCAATGTTTAAGAAAATGCGAGCCTTTTCACTCATCATCGGCAACACAGGGGCGAGATATACCATCAGCTGACGGAAGATATTCAATGCCACGGTACACACGGCTTGCACTTCGGCTTGTTTGCCGTCTTCTTTATTGAGCGACCACGGTTTTTTATCATCAATGTATTCGTTGGCTTTGTCGGCACACGCCATAATCAGACGCATGGCTTTGCTAAACTCTCGTGCCTCATACGCTTGGGCGATTTCGTCCCCTGCGTTGATGATGTCTTGCACCAGTTCTGGTTCGGCAAGTTCAAGGGCAAGTTTACCGCCATGATTTTTATGGATAAAACCTGCACAACGACTGGCAATATTCACCACTTTGCCGACCAAATCCGAATTGACTTTTTGCATAAAATCGTCAAGGTCAAGGTTGATATCCTCGACACCATCAGACAATTTACTGGCAAAATAATAGCGTAAATACTCAGGATTTAGCTGTTCAAGGTAGGTTTCGGCTTTGATAAATGTGCCACGAGATTTACTCATTTTTTCGCCATTCACCATTAAGAAACCGTGAGCATTGACCGCAGTCGGTGTGCGGAAACCTGCTCCCTCAAGCATCGCAGGCCAAAATAGGGCATGGAAATACACGATATCTTTGCCAATAAAATGATAAACTTCGGTATTGTGGTGGCTGTCTTTTGCCCAGTATTCATCAAAGTTTAAGCCCAATTCCGCACCACGTTGGTCGCACAGGTTTTTGAAACTTGCCATATAGCCGACTGGGGCATCGAGCCACACATAAAAATATTTGTCGTCCGTGTTGGGGATTTTAAAGCCAAAATACGGGGCATCACGGCTGATATCCCAGTTGGCAAGCCCTGCATCAAACCATTCTTGCAATTTATTGGCGATTGAACTTTGTAAACGTCCTTCTTTGCGTGTCCAGTCTTGTAAAAACTCGCTGAAATTCGGCAAATTAAAGAAATAATGGGTCGATGTCTTGAGAATTGGTGTCGCCCCAGATAAGGTTGAGTAAGGGTTCTTTAACTCGGTCGCATTGTAGGTCGTGCCACATACTTCGCAGTTGTCACCATACTGGTCTTTTGCCCCACATTTTGGACATTCACCTTTGACAAAGCGGTCTGCCAAAAATAACCCTTTTTCTGGGTCAAATAACTGCTCAACGTCTTTGGTCGAAATATGTCCGTTTTCATACAGGCGTTGATAAATAAATTGTGAATACTGCTCATTCTCTGGGCTGTGGGTCGAGTAGTAGTTGTCAAAACCCACATAAAACCCTGCAAAGTCCTTTTCGTGTGAGGCTTTGACATCAGCGATTTGTTGTTCTGGGGTCACGCCATTGGCTTCGGCTTTGAGCATAATTGCCGTGCCGTGGGCGTCATCGGCACACACATAGGTGACTTTGTGACCCAAGGATTTCATGGCTCGTACCCAAATATCGGTTTGGATATATTCGACCAAATGCCCCAAATGGATAGGGCCGTTGGCGTAGGGTAATGCACTGGTAACAAGGATTTTTCTCATGGCTGACCTTTTCAATTTCTAAAATAGCTATTCATCAAATTTATGGGCTATGATAGCCTAATTTGGCTTTTTTTGCATGGATAAAAATGGGCTGTGTTATACTGTTAAACAAGATTTTCGTTGTAGGCTGTGGCTTTAGCCCAGCTTTCAACAACACTGCCAAATTTGCTGGGCTAAAGTTAAGCCTACGTTTGATAAAATGTTTGCCAAAAAAAGAGATTCCCATGTTTAACTTTAAAAAAAATAAACCTACCTTAAATCAAGCCGAAATTGACAACGTGCTACAAAACCACCTTGTCAATGGCACGCCCTTGAGTGAGTTTTTGACTAAAACCACGCAAAACGGCACGGTTTTAACCCTTGATTTACGCCTACCAGACGACTGCAATGCCGAGCAAATCCACCACGAATTAAGCCAACGCTTGCATTTATTGGGCGTGTCCGAAATTAACATGAACGTGACGTTATTCAAAGCAGAACTCAAAACAGAAAATCCTCAAAAAGGCGATAGCAAAACTTTACCAAAAACTACCAACGCCATGCCCCAACCCAAAAAAGTTCAAGCTCAAGCCCAAGCCCACACCACCGAAACAGACGAACCACCAATCACCAAAAAAGCCACCGCTCAAAGTGACTTAACACCACACCCACGTATTCAGCACATTATCGTGGTCGCCTCTGGTAAAGGCGGTGTTGGCAAGTCCACGACGACCGTGAATATCGCTTTAGCCTTGCAAAAACTTGGCAAAAAAGTCGGCGTACTGGATGCCGATATTTATGGCCCTAGCATACCAACCATGCTAGGCGTGGCAGGCGTGCAACCCACGTTAGAAAATGAGCAGTTTGTGCCGATTGATGCACAAGGCATGCCGATGCTGTCGATTGGTAGTTTGCTGACCGATGACAATACGCCGATTGCATGGCGTGGGGCGAAAGCCACTGGAGCGTTGATGCAACTGTATAACCAAACTAACTGGCCAAACCTTGATTATTTGGTGATTGATATGCCACCAGGGACGGGCGATATTCAACTGACCCTAGCCCAACGCATTCCTGTGACTGGGGCGGTGGTGGTGACGACCCCACAGCACATTGCGTTGTTGGATGCACAAAAAGGCATTGAGATGTTCCGCAAAACTGCCATTCCTGTGCTGGGCGTGGTGGAAAATATGGCGTTGCATACTTGTAGCAACTGCGGTCATACCGAAGCGATTTTTGGTGAGGGCGGTGGTGAAAAAATGGCAGAAAATTATCAAGTGCCGTTATTGGGGCAGTTGCCACTTGCTAAAGGGATTCGTGAGCAAGCGGACAAGGGCGAGCCGTCTGTGTTAGTAAATGATGAATTTGCCGAATATTATCTGAATATTGCTAAAAATATTGAAGCGAATATTGGGAAATTTGCGAAATCACATGATAACAATAGAATATTTTAAAGCCAAAAAATAGCCTGTTAAAGTTCTTTCCGTATCTGATTTTTAACACAATATATCGTGGGTAACGCTTTGCTAACCCACGCTACTTTGTGGTTTGGAAAGAGGTCTATTGTTTGTGATGTTGTAGGGGCTTATTGCATAAGCCCAGTGTTTAAAATCAAAAGTATTGTAGGTTGGGTTGAGTTTGCGAAACCCAACATTTTCAATCGTTTATGTTGGGTGTCATTCTTCCACCCAACCTACAGATAGCTCTTTTGCGTAAGTCCTAAGTTTTTTACATCAATAATTTTGAAAAATCCAAATTCCCAAAGTTTTTTTCATTTTTCAAATTATAAAATTCATTAAAAGTCGCTTGATAGCCATTACCAATCGCCTCAAGCGTCACAGGCACGCCCAACGGCACATTGATTCGCCTTGCCACATGACCAAATGGAAAATCCGTATAAATCGGCAGGCGAGTCGCCTCATGTATCGCCCTTAGCACCGTATCAAAGGTATAATCGCCATTGTAAGCATCACTAATGCCACTAAAATTAAACTTACCCAACACAATTGCTTGCTGTTTTGCTAATACTCCAGACAGTGACAGGGTCTGAAGCATCCGCTCAATGCGGTATGGCTGTTCGCCTGTGTCTTCCAAAAACAAAATCCCATTATCCACTTTTGGCATATAGGGCGAGCCGACCATTGCCGATAATACGCTTAAATTACCGCCCCATAGCTTGCCTGTCAGACGTGGCTTAATACCATAATTTTGCGTTTCGGGGATTTGGATGGTGAGTTGATTTTGTTGACATAAATTGATAAAACTTTGGATAGTGTCTCTATTGACCGTGGCTTTACCAAAATCACTGCCGAGCATACATCCTGCCACATACGGCAAACCGCCTTGAGCAAACATCGCCAACTGCACCGCCGTAAAATCACTAAACCCCATCAACAGTGTGCCACGTTGTTTTAGCTTTTGGGTCAAGGTATACCATTGGCTGTCGGATAGACGGTTCAGTAATCGCATTGCCCCATAACCCCCTCGTACCCCGAGCAAGATTTTGGGCAAATCCGCCACAGGCTGATGGAGTAGGGCAGTGATATCGCCCAAGCGTTCGGCATCTGACCCTGCAAAGCGTAAATAACGCCGACTAATCACTTCTGGATTGTAAATATAAAACCCTGCTTGGGTAAGGCGATGGATAGCCAATAGATTGCGTTGTTCATCACTGCCAAACCCAGACGGAGCAAGTAAATGGACTGGCACGCCACGCCCATTTAATGCCTCGCAGTTGGCTTTGATGGTAGCAAAGTCAAAAGTTGGTACACTCGGCTCACCCCAACTGGCTTCGCCTGTGCTGTTGCCTGTCACCTCGCCAAAACTATCACCAGTGGTCATGGGCGGTTGGCTGATGGTCTGCCCACCGATACTTAAATCGGCACGGCTGTTAAGGGTTGCCAAAGCGGTCAAGGCAAGGCTGGATTTGAGTAAACCACGGCGAGATAAAGAGGTTGGCATGGCGGTGTTCCTTATTATTGTTTTTTATTTTGTAGGGTGGGTTAGCAAATGCGTAACCCCACATTTAAATTTAATAAGGCTTCGGTGGGTTACGCTAAAAAGACGGCTAACACACCCTACGATAAGCCTTAAAGCCATCAATCAGGCAATTGCATGGTGTTATTGGTATCGGTGGTCAAGCCATAATAAAAAATCCCTGTGGCAACAAGGCTCGACACGCCAATAAACGCAAGGTCAAGGGCTTTTTTTAACCCCAATAAATTGATGGCGGTAAATACCACCACAGCCACCGCAAAACACGCTAGGCTAAATTGTATCACACGTTCACGACTGGGGGTTTTGCCGTCATAGCGGTAATGACGCACACCAAACCCACTGGCATACGCCACCAATCCTAGTATTAACCATTGAATAAAACTCATTGTTTTTCCTAATAAGGTTCAAACTACCAATATTTATAACCCCACCCTAGCCCTCCCCTTAACAGGGGAGGGAACTGTTCTCCCCCTGTTAAGGGGGAGTTAGAGGGGGTTTAGCAAAATTATTATGTATTACAACTGCTGTGTATTATCACAACTGACTTTATATACGGTATTGCTACCTTTATAAATGTAGCCAAGGTAAGGGCTGTCAAATTGTGGGTTTAAATTGGCAAAACCTTCAGTGACTTTTGCCAATACAAACATACGGTCTGGGCGAGCGATGACCTTTTCCAAATATTTATTTTCGTCAGCTTTGATGTCAAAGTATTTTTGGATGTCGCTATTGTTATTTGCTAAGACTTGCATCGGTTCTGGCTTGTCCCAGTCTTTGCTAGGGTCGTTAAATTGTCGCATCTGCATGGCATAGCCGTCAGTATTATTGTTGTCACCATTGGTAGTTGCTTTGCTGATTTTGATTTGTGCAGGCTCGCTATGGCTGACCGTATAGCAACCGACAAGGTTATCATTGTTAGCGATATTAGCATTGGTATTTTGGCTTTGAGCCGAGCTTTCAGCGGTTTGTGAGGGTTGTTTGGCTTGTTGACAGCCGACCAAACCGCCCACGCCCATAAAACTGATTAGCATTATCGGCAATCGCTTTGCCAAGGCTCGTTGGCGTGGGGTAGGCAGTGAATTTTTAGGCAAATCGGCAATCGACATCATATTTTTCCATTAACATAGCTTTATCAGTCAGTTGGGCTATTATAATCGCTTTGACGTGGATTTTTTTGGGTTTTTTTCTTATACTAACCGTAATTTTCGCTATTTCTTTATCAGTCTATTTATGCCCAAACATCTGTTACAACCCCAGCCCAATTTTGTGCTTGCCTATACCGATGGGGCGTGCCGAGGCAACCCCGGAAAAGGTGGATTTGGGGCGGTGATTATCTTGCCGAATGGCGACCAAATCGACATGAGCGGTGGTGAAGCCAATACCACCAATAACCGTATGGAGCTGTTGGGGGCGATTGTTGCTTTGGAAAATAGCCCAACTGATATGCCAATTCAAATTTGGTCAGATTCCAGTTATGTCATCAAAGGCATTACTGAATGGATGACAGGTTGGAAAGCCAAAAATTGGAAAAATGTCAAAAATCCTGATTTATGGCAACGCCTTGATACAGCTTGTCAAAATCGCCAAATCGACTGGCAATGGGTAAAAGGTCATGCAGGTCATGCAGGCAATGAATATGCCGACCAACTGGCAAACCAAGGTATTGATAATTTGCCGAAAACATGGGTCAAAACGATGATAACCAATGAACAAGATGATGAAAATTTGATGGATGATAGCGAGTATTTGGCCGAAGATGATATTTTATTTGATGTCTTAGACCCCATCGAACTTGAGTCTACTAACGTTGCATCTGCTCACTTCGAGCCGATGGTTGAGCCACCCTTTCAAACGCCAGTTGAATCACTGTTTGAGCCACCCCTTGAACCACCGTTTGAACAACAATTCGAGCCACACTTTGAGCCAGTGATAGAGCCAGTAATAGAGCCAATGCCAGAAACCGCTAGCCCTGCTACGGTAGCGGTTGGCAAAAAAGCCACATCAGCCAACCATGCTAACAATGACGGCGAAAATGTTGCTGAAGTGATTTATCGCCCTGCGTTATTTAATCAGCAAAATTTTGTCAATTTTCTCAATGAAAAACAAGTATTTATCGCCCAAGATGATACGCTATTAGCCCAGCGACCTGTATTCGATGGCAATACGACTAGCCCAAATTCGTCATTTGTGCCGTTATTACCCTTTGCCAAAAATGCAGGGGTTGCCAATCGCCAGTTGATTCTTGATACCGAAACCACAGGTTTTGATGCCCAAAATGGCGACCGTATTATTGAAATTGGTATTGTGGAGCTGATTAACCGCAAGTTTACTGGTGAAAAACTCCACGTTTATATCAATCCGCTCAAGCAGATGGATGAAGAGGTTATTCGAGTCCACGGCATTTATAATGAATTTTTGGATTTTATGCCGACTTTTGAGCAGGTGGGCGAGGCGGTATATGCGTTTTTGCAAGGGGCGGAGCTAATCGCCCATAACGCCAACTTTGATATGAACTTTTTACAAGCCGAGTTTGGGCGGATGGGGCTAGCCAATATCACCCAACAGGTGACGGTGACTGATAGCTTGGCGATTGCCAAACAGCTATATGCAGGTCAGCGAAACACCCTTGATGCACTGGTCAAACGCCTTAATGTCGGTAAACAAGACCGTACTTTTCACGGGGCGTTACTCGATGCCGAGATTTTAGCCGAAGTGTATCTTGCCATGACAGGCGGTCAAGTCAGTCTGGCAATTGATGATGACATGGCGGATGGTATGGGGTATATTAGTCATCGAACCTTTAGCGAGCCTGTGGCGTATTTTGGGGCAAGCGAGAGCGATGAAACCGCCCATTTGGCATGGCTAAACCAACTAAAAGCCAAAAATCCCCAACTGGCAACGCACTGGGGCTTGGTTGAGCCACAAGCTGAAAATATGTCAAGTTAATACAGACGAGGTAAAAACCTTGTGTTATATTATGTTCAAAGATTTGTCTAGTTAAAAATAATAACCTTAGGATATTCCATGAAAACAGCCAATCGTGCCAAAAAACTGACCGCCACTAACTTTGACTTGCCTTCATTACATTTATTACGTCAAGAAATCGAAGTCACGTTAAGTGATGCTGAGGCTCATTTGAGCGAGTTTAATGATGACACCAGTCAAGCACCTTTATTGCTCGATTCAGTCGAAACTTTGACCCAAGTGTGTAAAGTGCTACGCTTGATTAGCTTGGAAGAAGGGGCGGTATTGGCTTATGCGTTGGCTCAAAGCCTACAAAAACTGTATGATGCCCGCAATGATGATGATAATGAATTGGTCATGGACATTTCTGAAGGCATTATGACATTGGGACGCTATATCGAGTTTGTCCTACTCAAAGAAACCATCGAACCCTCGCTGATTTTGCCAATTATTAATAAACTCAAACAACGCCTTGGCGAAGCCCCATTGACCCTTGAGCAACTGACCAACACCAAATACAGTAGTCTTGTTATTGCCAATCCAGAACAAAATTTCCAATCATTACAAGAGCTTGGTATTACCAGTAAAACCTTGGTTGAAGCCTATCGTGCAGGGTTAAGCGTGGCATTAAGTGCCAAAGCCCCAGTGACCAACCCAAGCGAATTACAAAAACTCAAAGCCATGCAGTCAGCCTGTGAAGTGATTTCTAAACATTCAGATAGCTTATTTTGGGAATCTGCGGATGCGGCGGTATCGGATTTGGCAACAGCATTACCCTTGACCAATACCCAAAAACGTGCGTTAATTTTTGTTGAACAACAGTTCAATGACTACCTGCCGATTAATGATGCACGTTTTGCAGATTTGGTGCGTTTTGCAAGCAGTCGAGATAGCGACATTGCCAAAAAAGTGCAACAGCGTTTTTCTGGCAATAGTCTTGATACCGAGCAGTTGGCAGGAATGAAACGCTTCCTATTTGGACCTGACCGTGAAGCTACCGTGACCTTGAACAATATCATTCAAGAAGAAATTGACATGGTCAAAACCGCCAGTGATAACTACGCACGCCAAGACAACATCGCCTCTAGCGACACCGAAATCCAAACCATGATTGAACACATGGACACATTAAGCCTTGTGTTCAAAACCCTAGACCTAGACGATGCTAGCAATACCTTGCGTCAGCAGATTGAGCAGGTCAAAGGTTGGTCACAGCCCACGCCACAAGATTTTGATAAACTATTGGAAAGTCTGATGGTTGCCGAAAACGCCGCCATTTATTTGGCAAAAAGCCACACACCGGGGGCTTCGACCTTGCCGTTATACAACAAACATATCTCACTTCACCAACTCGATACCGCCTATACCACCCTTATCAAAGAAAGCCGTATGGCGGCCGCCAATATCGAAAATGCCTTCAATGAATATAGCAACGACCCAAACCGTGATGTGATGAACCTAATCAACGTACCAGAAATGATGCGAAATATCTCTGGGGCGTGTCGCTTCTTGAATCTACCACGCTCAAGCCAACTGCTAAAACGTGCCAGTAGCTATATGGATATGTTGGTGCAAAATGGCTCGCAAGGCATCTCACCAGAACAATTGGCAAAAATTGCCGATGTCGTCACGGCGGCGGACTACTACCTCGAAAGCTTAGAAGTGCATAAACCTGCAGGACACCACGCTATTAAAGTCGGTCAAAAGAGCTTGCAAAACTTGATGGTTGCCTAACTTATGCGTCATCAATTACTGATTGTGGATAACGACAAGTTCGCCTGTATTGGCGGACTTGTGTTTTTTTATTCGTGTGAAAATAACGAAAACCTACCACCCCAAGCCGTCAAGATTGCGGATAATTCTCCTAATGACATTTATGCCGTGCATTATACCGATTTTATCGAGCATGGGCTGACCTTGCCAAATGGCTTTGAATTTCGCCCATTTCGCCAGTTGATTGCGGACTTGACCCATGAACAAGCCAACCAACTGTCCAAAGCCATGCAACTATTACGCTGGCGTGATGACCATCATTTTTGTAGTCGCTGTGGCACGCCAACGCATTTCCATACCTCTGAAAATGCTACGGTTTGCCCCAATTGTGGCTATCATCAATACCCACGCATTCAGCCGTGTATCATCACAGCGATTGTAAAACATGACAATGGCGTGCCGAAAATCCTACTCGCTCATCACCATCGAGCTAAAGATAGTGGGATGTATGGGCTGATTGCAGGATTTGTCGAAGTGGGGGAGAGCCTTGAGCAATGCGTGCATCGTGAAGTGGCGGAAGAAGTCGGCTTGCAGGTGGCTAATCTTCGCTATATGTCGAGCCAACCTTGGGCGTTTCCATCGAATTTGATGATAGGATTTGTCGCTGATTATGTCAGTGGTGAGGTAAAAATCCAAGAAGATGAGTTGATTCATGCGGATTTTTTTGCGTTTGATAATTTACCAAAAATCCCACCGAAAGGGACGATTGCGTATCAGTTAATTGAGATGGTGAAAAATGCAAATTCCATTCTTTGATAAAATAGTAAAAGAATCCCTAAAATGATAAAACCTGCCAACCCCACCAATGCCGAAATCATCGCCCAAGTCATCTGTGACAGTATCCGTGCCTGTCATGCCGACCATCACGATGACCCTATCGAAATCGCCAGTTGGACAGCCAATAAAACCGCCGATAATGTCAGAACTTGGCTTGAGCAAAATTATGCAGTGAATGCTTTGGATAATCAAAACATCGGTAATAAAAACATTGTCGGCGTTGCCATGCTATCGCCAAAAGGGGAGTTATTACTCAATTATGTCTTGCCAACCCATCAAGGCAAAGGCGTGGGTAAAGCCATGCTAAATGCGATTTGTGATTATGCAAAAAATCAAAATTTGAGCCAAATTTATCTCGAATCAACCAAAACTGCCAAAGAATTTTATCAAGCACAAGGGTTTTTGCTAAAAAATGACGTGATAGAAAATGGCGAAGTGGTGGCATTTGAAATGGTATTACCGCTATAAACTTCAAGTTTGCTATAATGCGGTATTTTAAAATACACACTAACCTCAAATTAAATACTTATTTCAATAATGTTGTTAATTTGCGATGACCCCACCCCAGCCCTCCCCTTATCAAGGGAGGGAGCAGTTCTCCCCCTGTTAAGGGGGAGTTAGAGGGGGTTCATCAAATACTAATTGAAATTAGTTCAGTTACTTAAAAAATACCACATGTCAACCGAAGCACCGCTAGCCATAGAGCCACAGAAAATCCCACTTTCCCAACTGCCAAGGCTATTTGACAGTTTGGCATTCAATACCTTATCCAATGAACAACTGGATTTAATCACCCAAATCGACAACCTACTCCCCCAAACCCAATGCGGACTGTGCGGACACGCTGACGGCTGTCTGCCGTATGCCACCGCCATCGTGGTGAATGGCGAAGCCTGTAATAAATGCGTCCCTAGCGGACAACCAATCGCCGACCAACTTGCTGATTTATTGCATCGTCAACGCCAACCTGTCGAACCCTCCAAATGGGCGACCGACCCCAACACTCACCGACCTACCGAAATGCGAGCAGTGATTCGAGAGGATGACTGTATCGGCTGTACCAAGTGTATTCCTGCCTGTCCTGTCGATGCGATTATCGGTAGTGGTAAGCGGATGCACACGATTTTTACTGACCTGTGTACAGGCTGTGAGTTGTGTTTGCCCCCTTGTCCTGTCGATTGTATCGACCTTGTGGCGTACCCAAGAGCCATCAGCGAGGCGGAGCGAGTGGCGGAACAGGCGGATTTGCGTGAGCGGTATTATGCCCATCTTGAGCGGATTGAAGCCCAAGTCAATGACAATACCAACGCTCGCCCTGTGGTGAGTATGGTGCAGGCTAAACTCAATGATATCAGCGTGCAAGTGGATGAAAACCAAGCCAAAAATGCGATTGAATCCGCCAAATTACGCACACAAATTAAAAAGTTAGAGAAGCAACTGGCGGTTAGGTTTGATGAAAAGAAACACGTGGATTTGGAAAATTTACAACAACAATTAAATGCGTTAGCATAATTTTGCGATTATAAAATGACGATAAAAAATACAATTTTTCACACCTTTGGCGAGCAGGTTTTCAATAGACCGTTATTTTATACCTATCATGGCGGTTTGAGATTTGAATTATCTGAAGGTGGCACAATGCTTGAGCAGTTTTTGCGGGCATTGACAAAAGCCAATGAAATTTGCCAAGCTATTTTTCACGATAATCAATCTATTATGGTGTGTTTACGCACGTTGCAACAACCCAATATTTTTGCTTATCGAACCGTTTTGACAGAACTTGCTTTAGCAGGTATTCGTATTCCAAAATCGCATGAATACTGGATTGATAGAGACATGGAAGATACTGAACTTGCTTGGCTTACTGTGGCATTTGAAATACCAGTTAATCTGCTAAAAAATATCCTTTGGTGTGCATTGGCGACAGATTTTGGCTCAATACGCCCAAATCCGCATTGTGCGGTCTATTTATTCGACTGTGACAAGCAAATCATGGCTTTTCCCTATGACGATAGGGGCATGGATGTGGTTGGGAAAAATCATCAACGGCTTACCGAACTTTATCACAAATTTAATCACTATCTGTTGGATTATGATAGAAAAACCATGCAAGCAACTTTTGAATAACAAGCATATTTAACCACTAAGCAAAGCTTTGGATAGGTCATCAAAAATACTCAATACAATAAAAAAACCGTGAAAACACTGGCTAGAATCGCCAAAATGATTGTCATCGGTTATAATTTTATCAAAATTTATGTTGCAGAACTAATATATTATGGCTTTAACCGTCAAATACAAAACAGCCCAAACTCCACCCTCACGGCGAATGAAAAATGCTGACGTTTTACCGTTTTTCCAAAAACTTTCTGAAGCCATTGCCAAACCCGAAACCGAGCTTAATTTCACCAGTAATTTTGAATTACTCATTGCCGTGATTTTATCCGCCCAAGCTACCGATGTCAGTGTGAATCTCGCTACCGCCAAGTTATTCCCAGTCGCCAATACGCCACAAACGATTTTGGATTTGGGCGAAGAGGGGCTAAAAGACTATATCAAAACCATCGGACTGTTTAACAGTAAAGCCAAAAACGTCATCAAATGCTGTCAAGACTTGGTCGAGAAATTTGGTGGTGAAGTGCCAAGCAATCGAACCGACCTCGAAAGCCTTGCAGGGGTTGGGCGAAAGACCGCCAATGTGGTGCTAAATACTGCCTTTGGACAGCCAACAATGGCGGTGGATACGCATATCTTTCGAGTGGGAAATCGTACAGGTTTGGCAACTGGCAAAAACGTGCGAGAGGTGGAAGATAAGCTGATTGAGCGGATTCCGAAGGATTATATCATTGATGCTCATCATTATTTGATTTTGCATGGGCGTTATACGTGTAAGGCGAGAAGCCCAGAATGTGGTAAATGCCCTGTATTTCAAGAATGTATGTTTAAAGACAAACAGCAATTTGTGGAAAAGTAATAAAATTTACCATTTTGCCTTACCATTTCGCATAGTGGTCTTCCGCCAATCCAAGCAGATTATCAATCTGTATTACTTCCTCACCAAGCCTGATTTCACCACGATAATGCCCCACCCATTGCTCAAAAATACTGTCTATCACCACAAAACGGTCATTTTTCTGATAACAGTGAATCGGGGTGAAAGTGAGGTTAATATCAACATCTGACCAACCCAAATTTTGATGATAAATCCGCCAAGCTTGCATGGCTGATTGCATGGACGGTTGCATGGATGCTTGACGCTCACGCTCAAAAATCACCGCAGGCAAATAAGCAATCTTGCCATCAATCCAACACGCATTTTCACTCGTACCCGACTCATTCACCCCTGTGGCAAGATTGAGCGAAAACTGTCGCCCATCGTGCAAAAACCCATGAATACTCACCCAAAACCAAGTCGTCACTCGTCGCATATAGCCAATCGTCCAATCCAAACTCAGCAACGCATTGGTTGAAAAATCCCTAGACAAACTAGCATTGTTGTTGATTTGCCATTGCCCTGTTAGCTGATTTGCCACTTCTTTTTGGGTAAACACCCACCCATGTCGCCCTGCAGGACTACACACGGCTAACGGCTCGGCATAGCGTTGGGCGGTCGCTTGTAATTGCACCAATTTATTGTGAATGCTAATGTCAAAATGATGCTCAAAAAACTCAATACTGACTTGGGATTTTTTATTAACAAACGCCATTTTTCCTGTGTAAGGTGATTGATTGAGTTTGGTATTTAGGGTGAAAGGGGCGAGCTGTTCATCAATCACTATGGATTGCGTGTTTTCATCATAAATATAGCAAAAACAAGTCGTTGCAAGCTTAATCGTAGCGATTGCTACACAAATCTGGTAGGGTGGCTGACTGATACGAATAAAACAAAACTGGTTGGTGGCAAGCCATTTTTGCCATTGCTTAAGCGGTTTTTGCGAGAGGCGATGGCTGGGATAGTCCAAATAATTCACATGATTGACCCGCCTAAAAACCCCAAATTGGGGCTTGCCGTTTATTAATAATTGGTCGAGGGTAGGCAACGAAATGGGATTGGTCTTCATGTGTAACGATATCCTTATCTTATGGGTTAGTTCATGGGATTTGCTCAATTTAGCATATTGTTAGCATTTTTTGGCATAAGAGAAATCCTCCCTTGCCCTAGAGTATCCGTCAAAGCTTTGCTATAATCAATCCACTTTCACATTTAATTTTTATATACAACTTTTACCAACAAAAAGGAACTTCTCATGGCAGATTTTAACCAAATCTTGGACGCAGGCGATGTGGACGGCGGTATCATTAACGTAGTTATCGAAATCCCACAAGGTTCAAACAACAAAATCGAATGGAATCGCAAACTTGGCGTGATGCAACTTGACCGTGTCGAGCCACAATTATTTGCCAAACCAACCAATTATGGCTTTATCCCACAGACGCTTGATGAAGATGGCGATGAGCTAGATGCATTGATTATCACTGACACCCCACTACCAACTGGTATCTTTATGGAAGCCAAAGTGATTGGCGTGATGAAGTTTGTTGATGATGGCGAAGTGGATGATAAAGTAGTGGTAGTACCTGCGGATGACCGCAATAACGGTAATGCAATCAATACGTTAGCGGATTTACCACAGCAATTGATTAAACAAATCGAGTTCCATTTCAATCATTATAAAGATTTGAAAAAAGCAGGCACGACCAAAGTTGAAAGCTGGGGCGATATCGAAGAAGCCAAAGCGGTGATTAAAGAGTCGCAAGAGCGTTGGAAAAATCAATAATTTTGAATTGAAATTGATTAAAATTAAAAGCCTTTTTCGATATGTTGAAAAAGGCTTTTTTTATTGCTATTTTTTCCCCCATTTTTTACAATGGCGGGCATTATTTCTAGCTATCAGAACCGCCCATGTCCGCCACCCCATTTTACTATCGCCTTGCCATCACGCTGTTAAAGCCGTTATACCAACTCAAACTTGCCACCAAAAAAACCTTGCCCAACGAAGTTAATGAACGCTTTGGCAAAAACTACCCAACGCTTAACACCAATCGCCCCATCATTTGGTGCCATGCCGTGTCATTGGGCGAAACCAACACCGCCGAGCCGATTTTGCGAGGCTTATTGGCAGAAGGCTACGCCCTGTGGCTGACCAATACCACGCATACAGGTTTTGCAAGGGTCGAGGAATTATTCGCAAACGACATTGCCAATGGCATGGTTTACCACAGCTTTGTACCTGTTGATGATGGCAAAATCATTGATAAATTTTTAGACCATGTACAGCCGATAGGGGCGTTATTTGTCGAAACCGAGCTTTGGGCGACCACGCTTGCCAAACTTGAACAACGCCAAATTGCCAGTATTTTGGTCAATGGACGGCTGTCCGAAAAGTCCTTTAACGGCTATGCCAAGGCCTCCAAACTTAGCCAAAGTATGATGGAAAATCTTAGCCTTATCATCGCCCAAGATGGGGATTCGGCAAAACGCTTTCGCCAGTTGGGGGCAACCAGCGATAAAATCCGCATGGCAAGTTCGCTCAAGTGGTCGAGCAAAGCCAATCCGTTGATGATACAGCGAGCAAATAGCCTAAGCAAAGAATGGCAACTGGAAAACCGCACCGTGATTTTGGGAGCGAGTACCCATGCCGATGAAGAAAGCCAGTTATTACAAGTATTTGAGCAACTCAAAACCAAATTTACTGATAAAAACCTACTGTTAATCATCGTCCCTCGTCACCCAGAACGCTTTAACGAAGTGGCAGAATTACTGCAAAAACAAGGCATGACGGTCGTCAGACGCTCACAGCAACAACAGCCAAGTATGACCGATAGCGTGTATTTAGCCGATAGTATGGGCGAGCTTGGCGTGTGGTATACGTTGGCAAATATGGCGATTGTTGGTGGTTCGCTTGTTAATATTGGCGGGCATAATCCGATAGAATCAGCGATTGTCGGCACACCTGTGGTGATGGGGCAACATACCCAGTCTTGCCAACAAGTGGTTGATAGCCTAAAGCAAGTGGGGGCGTTACAGCAAGTCAATGATAAAGAGGCATTGGCAACAGTATTGGGTGAGTGGATTGCCAATCCAACCCAAGCCAAGCAAGCAGGGCAGGCAGGACAGACCCTTGCCGAGCAGTATCAAGATGCGACCAAGCAACAGTTGGCGATGATTATTGATGTGTTGGGGGATAATGAGAAAATGCGGATTGACCAACAAGTGCGGTTGATTGACAATGAATTTCCGACCCAAAATGGCAAAATTTTGATTGATGATTTGGGTGATGTATAAAAAAATGGGCTAAATAGCCCATTTTTTTATACGTCTATCTCAAATTACTTCATCGCCCAACCGTGACTTGCGATAAATGATTGACCTGTCAACGCATTGGTTGGGAAGGCTGCCAAGAATAAGGCAAGCTGTGCAATATCATCAACGGTGGTAAATTCTTTATCCACTGTACCGCCCAACATCACATTTTCAATCACTTCTTTTTCGCTAATGCCTTTTTCTTTGGCTTGCTCTGGGATTTGTTTTTCAACCAATGGCGTTCTGACAAAACCAGGACAAATTACATGTGAACGTACATTTTTTGGACCGCCTTCTTTGGCAAGGGTACGGCATAAACCTAACAGACCGTGCTTCGCTGTGACGTAAGCAGATTTAAGCGGTGAGGCTTCATGTGAATGCACTGACCCCATATAAATCACCGTGCCACCACGATTGTCTTTATACATATGTGGTAAGGCGGCTTTGGTGGTCAAAAATGCCCCATCAAGGTGGATGGCAAGCATTTTTTTCCAGTCGCTAAATTCAAATTTATCAATCGGATTGATGATTTGAATACCTGCATTGGCAACGACAATGTCAATCGAACCGTATTCTTTCACCAGTTTTTCGACACCTGCATTGACCACTTTTTCATCAGTCACATCCATTGCCAACGCAACGGCTTTGCCACCTGTGGCGATGATTTCGTCTGCGGTTTTTTGGGCGGCTTCGAGGTTGATATCGGCAATACCGACCACAGCCCCTGCTTTGGCGTAAGTTTCTGCGATGTCTTTACCGATGCCACTGGCAGAGCCTGTGACTAGGGCGACTTTACCAGTCAATGTTGTAGCGAGTTGTGTTGCCATTGTTGTGTCCTTTTTTATGGGTTGTTGGAAATTATTTATCAAAATTACTTCTATTTTGTTTGCTGTTACTATCTAAATAATCATGAGCCACTTCCCCCAATGCCAAGGTCAAATCGGCAATGATATGTGAAGTTTTGACGATTTCAAGCACAGGTAATTGTGACACAGGTGCCATCACATGGTCAAACAATTGTAGCGTAGCAGGGCCTGTATAGGCTTCTTTGACGGTGACATCAGTCAAAAAGTAACGTACCAATTCACAAATACGTGGCGAGCCGTCAACGTGAGGGATGATTTTTAGCAAATAATTGGGCGTATCTTGCATACTAGCCAAGACTTTTTGTTTATCGAGGTTATCATATTTATACGCCATTGTGCCTGTCGCCACTCGCACGCTACCATAATCAAGTGTTCCCAAAAGTGTATCAGTATTATCGACTTTTAGTACAGGACTTGCCATTTTTTTGGGGAAGCCCCATAGTTCACGCCCGCCTGCGGTAGGGCCAAAATCATCCAAAAACATACAATGTGTATAGTTAGCATGGCGACCTTGTTCGTCAATCACTTCGATGACTTGCCCAGACTCGGTATAGTTGCCAAACCCTGTGCTGTTGGGCATACGGATAAATTCGTAGCTTACCAGTGCATCATCGGTGATTTGGAGTGGTTCTGGGACAATGGCTCGGAGTTTTGCTGGGTCGGTGCGGTAGGTGATGATAAAGTATTCACGGTCATAAAAGTGGTAAGGACCGTTGGAGCAGGGTGGGGCGGTAAAGGGCATAAAAGTGGCGTTATTGACTATATCGCTGGCGTTCATAAGGCTTCCTATAAGTCCTATAAGATGGACTATTATTTTTATAAAAAATTAAACCTGTTTATCATACACCGAAGTCATTTATATAAAACTTAGAAAAGTTTAGAAAATTGTTATTTGTTGTTATCAATTTTGCTTCAATAATACCATACCACACAACACACTCACCGCATTTTCGGTGCGTAAAATCCGCTGACCAATATGAGCCGATTGCACGCCCATTTTTTCAAATAACGCCACTTCATAATCAATCCACCCCCCTTCCGCCCCAATCACTAACACTGTTTCTTGCTCGCTTTGATAGACTTGGGAAAAATGCGAATTGGCATACGGATGGGCGATAATCGCCTGTTTACCATCAATCATCGCAGGCAACTCATCTTCCACAAACGGCTTGAGGCGTTTTTTACATTCAACGAGCATCGGCACGGTATCACAGCCTTGCTGTAGTCCCTCATGGATATACTCATCAATTTTGGCTAATAATGGCGATTGCCAATAGCTTTTTTCGGTGCGATAGCTATTTACCAAAATCAATTTCTGCACACCCATTGCCGTCATATCCATGATTAAGCGTCTTAACACTTTGGGGCGAGGCAGTGCCAAAATCACCGTCAATGGCAATTTGGCAGGGAATGGCGTAGGGCAGTGGATTTGGCAAAGGGTGACACTGGTTTGGTTTAAATCTTGCACAATGGCTGTACCAAGATTGCCGTTGGTGATACCAACTTTGATGCTATCACCGATTTGGAGTTTGAGCGTTTCGTGTAGGTGTTTGATTAAAGTGGGGTCGGTGAGGGTGATAGTCGTTGGGGTAGTGGAAGTTTGAGGATTTGGGGGAAGTAGTAGGATATTCATGTTTGACACAATGGATTCAAGGAAAAATTGACCATAAAAAAAGGCTTAAACACGCTGGTTTAAGCCTTTTTGATATTTGGCGGAAGCGGAGAGATTCGAACTCTCGAAGGGCTTGCACCCTTGCCGGTTTTCAAGACCGGTGCATTCAACCGCTCTGCCACGCTTCCAAATTGTGGTGGCTATTATATACAGTTTTAAATGCAATGCAAGTGTTTTTTATCTTTTTAAGCTATTTTTTTTGTGTATGCGTATTGTAAATATATTTTTATTTTATATAGTTATGTAAATCAATGATTTACATTTTAGAATACAAAATTTTTCTTGCCATTTTACATTTGGTAACGATACAATAGCCCATTTAAACAATTCCGTAATTTTAGTAATGGATTAATTCTTTCGATTATCTGTGGTTTGTTTACTGTGTTGATAATGATTTGCCTTTTATTCTGCCGAAAGGAGTACTTTTGTGATACCAATTGATACCTCTGTGCTCATTGAGCCAACCAAAAAACAAAAATGGTATAAAATCTTATATGTGCAAGTGTTGATTGCCATTATTTTGGGTATTTTGTTGGGTGCATTCGCCCCTGGTATTGGCGAGGCAATGAAGCCACTCGGCGATGCCTTTATTAAATTGGTCAAAATGATTATTGCTCCTGTGATTTTCTTGACGGTGGTCACAGGTATTGCAGGCATGAGCAACATGAAGCAAGTGGGGCGTGTCGCTGGTAAGGCAATGGCGTACTTTTTGACCTTTTCTACCTTGGCATTGGTGATAGGTTTAGTGGTTGCTAATGTGTTGCAACCAGGGGCTGGGCTAAATATCGACCCTGCAAGTTTAGCCAGTGGCAAGAATGCCACCAAAGTCGCTGAATATGTGGCAAAAGCCCATGACAGCACCATTACTGGCTTTCTGATGAATATTATCCCAGAAACCATGATTAGTCCGTTGACTGAGGGTAATATTCTACAAGTGCTATTTGTATCAGTATTATTTGGTATTTCATTGGCGTTGGTCGGTGAACGTGCCAGACCTGTGGTGATTTTTTTCCAAGATTTGGCAATTCCTGTATTTAAAGCCGTTGAAATCTTGATGAAAGCCGCTCCGATTGGTGCATTTGGTGCAATGGCATTTACCATTGGTAAATACGGCTTGCATTCGATTGGTAATTTGATGTTCTTGATGGTGGCATTTTATATCACCTCATTGCTATTTGTATTGGTGGTATTAGGTGCAGTGGCTCGTTACAATGGTTTTTCCATTATTAAAATGATTAAATATATCAAAGATGAATTGTTGTTGGTATTGGGTACAAGTTCATCGGAAGCGGCATTGCCATCATTAATGCACAAAATGGAACAAGCAGGCTGTGAAAAATCAGTGGTTGGCTTGGTCATTCCAACAGGCTATTCATTTAACCTTGATGGCACGAATATTTATATGACTATGGCTGCGTTGTTTATCGCCCAAGCCTGTAATATTGATTTGACGTTAGGTCAACAAGTGACATTATTGCTAGTAGCGATGTTAAGCTCAAAAGGGGCGGCAGGGATTACAGGGGCTGGTTTTATCACCTTGGCGGCGACATTGGCAGTTGTGCCAAGTGTGCCAATCGAAGGTATGGCATTGATTTTGGGTATTGACCGCTTTATGTCAGAGTGTCGTGCTTTGACCAATTTAACAGGCAATGCGTGTGCCACGATTGTGGTATCTCGTTGGGAAAATGCTTTGGATAAAGACCGCTTAACCGCCGCTTTAGATGGTCATCCATTGCCTCCACTTCATGGGGCTACCAATGTGCCACCTGCACATTAATCCATAATCGTATAAACTAAAAAGCCCCAAATTTAGCGTTTTGGGGTTTTTTTGTGAGGATTGTTTTATCGTGGTTTAAATTAAGAATAATGCTTTGAAATTTTAGGCGTATGCAATATGCCCCTACAAAATCCGTCTTATGGCTATCCGATTTAAATGGCTATAATAAGGCTTAATTCTGCTCATTGTCCATATCATCATGGTGCAGTGCCATATTAATGATGTCATCACTCACACCTTGGCGTTTTAACTTTGCCAAAAATCGACTATCATTTGCCAAAGAATAACCCACATCTTCTCGATCCAACCCTTGACGAATGTATAAACGAATCAAGCCTTGAATCCGAGGAAAACCATGCTTTTGGGCGACTTCACCCAATAAATCGTGCATTTCTTCCGTGATTTTAATGTGTAAAGGTATCATGTTGGGGTTGGCTTTACGTGTTTTTATTCCAATCCCAGTTTTACTGATAATCATAACAATTCCTTGATAACATCCTAAAATAGATATCTTATTGTAATGTCTTGATAGACAATAAACAAGCAACCGCTTGTTTTATATAAATAGTTTGGTGAATTAAATGGATAAATTGGATGAATCAAAGAATCTGACTTTCCCAAAAATCCTGTACGCTTTTATCACATTGATACACCTTCTCGACAATGCGTTCAGCAGGGGCATGATTGACTTTTTTGACCAACTCCACCCAAAGTTCAGGTGTGCCTTGCTCAATCACCACATTAAATAACGGCGTTAAATCTCGCTCCAATAGCGACTGGTCAATCATATAACAAGCAAATACACAGGCTTTGGCATCTTGGTCTTGTAAGGCTCGATATGCCATGCCGTCCAATAGCACAGGTACAGTCATTTTAAATTCTGGTAGCAGTTGCATCGCAAGATGAGCCGTATTGGGTAGTTTGACCAATGCCACAAATTGGCTAATCAAATCTTCATAATAGCTTTTATCTTCCGCACGGAGTTTGCCTTGTTGGTGGCTCTCCACAAGCTGTGTAATTCGCTCACGGTCAATGGTTTGTTGTAATTGAAGAAAGTGCTGTTGAGCCTCAGAAAATTGCAACGTCATGTTATATCCAAACAATATAGATAACTTAAAACATCAAGCATCCGCAGATTTTTATCATAAAAAAACCCATTCACAAGGAATGGGTTTGAATTTGACTTGATTGGCTCTCCAACCTGGGCTCGAACCAGGGACACATGGATTAACAGTCCATTGCTCTACCGACTGAGCTATTGGAGAA